>CASFOW010000044.1 GCA_949296705.1 uncultured bacterium | reverse complement strand
TAATTGTTTTGCTGTTTAAAATACCGTTTAAAAGCATCATCTATATCAAATAAACTACATCTTAAGCTACAGGAATCCACTTCTTTTAAAAATGGATATTCTAAATATAAATTAGGCAAATCTTTAATTGTATCAAAACAAGTCAAATTGTCTTTTTTTCTTTTTTCAAGATAATGATTATAAACAAGTCTTGTACAGCCAAACGTCTTCTGAATCATGATGATTTGACTATCATTTGGATAAAGACGAAACTGATAACTTTTATACATATTCATGATGTCATTCCTCCTTTGGTGTTCATGATTAACAAGACTATACCAAACAAATGTATGCAAATCAAGCGAATTACAAAATTTTCTATTTTTTTATTTTATTTTTCTATACAAAGCAAATTCCTAGTATATAAAAAAATACTGAAATCTACAATCAGTATTTTTCCAACAGTTTCTAAATTTTAATAAGTATATTCATATTCTTGTAATAAGTCTAAACTTTCATTAGTGTAATCATCATAAATAGGATCATCATAGTTATCTGTTCCAGACGCACTATTCATCAAGCTTTCGTACACCATCGATAAGAATGGATGATTTTGAATATTAGTAATAATCGTATTCATTTCTTCTTCTGTCATCAAGTTAACATCTTTAGCCCCACTTAAATCAGGAACTTGAACATCTTCTCCAAGTGTATAAACCAAATCACAACGTACTGCCATACCTTCACCAAGATCTACACCTTGAAGATGTCCAGTTATTTTAATTTCAGCGGTACTGTGGAACTCTTCAGCACTTTCTTCACGTGAAGAGATTAAGGATAATGTTAATTGATCAGTACCAACATTAACAGTTAAATCCATAGCTAAACCATTTTCCTGTTCCTGATAACTACCAGAGAACGTATAACCAGCTAAGTTTCCGTCGATATCTGTTTTATCCCCATTTTCTACCATTTGGATATAAAACATTTCTTGTCCTTCAGACATCACAATAATTTCTTCAGTTTTATCATAGTGATAATATTGAATAGAAACTGTATCATCCGCAACTTCTTCCATTACAATATTATTAAATCCATAATAATATACATTATAGTAGAAATAAGTTTCTCCCTCGATATTTTTCATTCCATTAAGTGCTTCATCAATAGATGCCGTAAATTCTTCAGTAGTTACTCCACTCATTTTTGCTAAGTTTTCTAATAGGTCTTTATCGTTTTTTACATCTTCCAAAATTCCAGATAACACATCATTAATCATCTTATTCGTAATTCGATAAGATAATTTCGTAGTATTTTTTTCTTTATCGCCAAGTTTAATTTTTTCTTTGGATTTTTCAATTTTATCTTGTTCAATTCGTTCAGTAAAGTTATCTTTGACGATATCAATTAATTTGGAATAATCAACCGTTGCCACATCTTCAAACAAAGAAACATAATCAAAATCCGTATAATAATAAGTTTCTGTAATTTCTTTTAAGTCAAAATATAACTTACTATCTGCCATAATCATATCTAAGTCGAATAAGCCATTTTCTCCCATCAACATAGATAAATCAATTGTTGAATTCTGCTTACTACTATCCTCGGCATAAACAAAATTCATCGTTAAATTATCCATGCCAATTCCCAAACTAGGATCCACTTCTAACTCAAGTGTTCCATCTACTTTAACCTTATCCTGCTTCTCCATTTGAGTTGCAAAATTAGATTCTAGTTTTTCAACAACTTCTTTCATATTACTAGCAAAATTAGAAACACTCTGTAACATCACTGTTTTAGGACTAGAAAATTTCTGAAATCCAATAGCTACTAACACAATAGAAACTGCCGATAAAACAATAGCCAAAATCATAATATTATGATTTTTCTTTATGGTTTTTTGATTACCAGAAGAATTTACTTCTGTACCGCAACGAGGACATTTTTTATCCTCTTCTTTTAAGTCATAACCACATTCGCTACACTTCATTATATACCTCCTCATATACTAATCTTATTATAATCGATTATAACTATGAATACAAGACAAAAGCAAAATAAAAAAAATTTCGTGGTATAATTAGAAAAAGAAAGAAGAGAAAACATGAAAAATCCATTTATTTATAGTGATTCAAATAAACGATACCACAGCTTAGACTATTTTTATAAGCATAAATTCGGAAGAAAAGTATGTAAGATTAGTCTAAATGGTGGATTTACCTGTCCCAATAAAGATGGCACTAAATCAACTGGTGGATGTATTTATTGTTCAAAAAGTGGTAGTGGGGATTTTGCTGGTTCAGTAAATAAAGATATTGTCGGTCAGTTTCAAGAGATAAAAGAACTGATGGATAAAAAGTGGAAAGATACTTTATATATCGGTTATTTTCAAGCAAACACCAATACTTACGCTAGTGTCGATGTTTTAAAACAAAAATACGAACCAATTCTAAAACAAGACAATGTAATAGGGCTAAGTATTGCGACACGTCCCGATGCGATTAGTGAAGAATGTATCGAATATCTAAAAGACTTGAATCAAAGAACATATCTCACAATCGAATTAGGACTACAAACCATCCATGAAAAAACATCTCGCCTCATTAATCGTGGACATGACTTAACCTGCTTTGAACAAATGGTAAAACGCTTACGCCAAGAAAATCTAAATGTCGTTGTCCACATCATTAACGGTCTTCCAGGAGAAGATAAAGAAATGATGTTAGAGACGGTTAAATATTTAAATAAATTAGATATTCAAGGAATTAAGATTCATATGTTACATGTTATTAAAAATACTGCTTTAGCTACCCTTTACGAAAAAGAAAAGTTTCATCTACTAACCAAAGAAGAATATGTCGATATTGTTTGTTCACAATTAGAACTTTTACGTCCTGAAATTGTTATCCACCGACTAACTGGTGATCCAGATCAAAAAGAGTTAATTGCTCCTAATTGGGTATTGAAAAAAGTCTGTGTATTAAATGATATTGATAAATGTCTAGCCAAAAGACGTACCTATCAAGGATTTCAAAAATCGATTTTAAACCGAGTTCATGAACGCTTTGATTATTATGTTAAACCAAATAGTTTAGTAATCGATGCGACAGTAGGTAATGGAAATGATACATTATATCTTGCACAATTAGCCAATAAAGGAACCGTTTATGGGTTTGATATTCAAAAACAAGCAATAGAGGCCACTAAACAAAAACTACAAGAAAACAATATTACTAACGTAATTTTATATCAACAAAACCATAATCAAATGAAAAATACGCTAATTGAAAAGCAAGGAAAAATCAGTTTAATTACTTTTAATCTTGGCTATTTACCAACCGGAGATAAAACTATTACTACTACAGCTTCCACTACAATTCAGGTAGTAGAAGATGGATTAAAACTCCTTCATCCAAATGGCGTTTTATTAATTACCGTCTATCCTGGACACCAAGAAGGAAAAAAGGAATCAATTGCCTTACAAAAACATTTCCAAAATAAACAAGTAACTTACTACCGAAATAGTGATAATCCTAAAGCTCCATATTTAATAGAAATTAAAAAGAAAGAGTACCAATCGTAGTACTCTTTTTGAAGACTCCTATCTATTTTTGATGGGGTGTTCTTCTACATCACGGTAATAATATTTACCAAGTAAATATAAAAATTGATATCTACTCTTTGTCATCATCATCACCATTTATAGTTTGATGCGAAAAAACAAATTTATACTTTTATTTTTTTTGCTTTTTTTCTAATGTTTCAGCTAAAACAGTTCCCGCAGTAGCCAAATTTTGAAGTTCACTTGGCACAATAATTTTGGTAGATTGACCATTTGCGACTTGAACCATAGCTTCATAACTTTTAAGCTTCAATACCGCATCATCCGCACCGGCTTCTTTTAGTAAACGAAGTCCTTCAGCTTGCGCAGTTTGAATTTTAATAATCGCTTGTGCTTCACCATCTGCTTCCCGAATATGGGCTTCTCTTTTAGCATCAGCTCTTAAAATAGCACTTTCTTTTTCACCTTCAGCAATTAATACCGCCGATTTCTTTTCACCTTCTGCCTGTAGAATTTTCTCTCGACGTTCACGTTCTGCCCGCATTTGTTTTTCCATCGCTTCTTGGATATCACGTGGTGGAATAATATTTTTTACTTCGACACGATTTACTTTAATTCCCCAAGCATCCGTTGCTTCATCTAAAATAGAACGCATCTTCGAATTAATAATATCACGACTAGTCAATGTTTGATCAAGTTCAAGTTCCCCAATTATATTTCGTAGTGTAGTAGCCGTTAAATTTTCAATCGCATTAACAGGATTTTCTACTCCATACGTATATAATTTAGGATCTGTTATTTGAAAATAAACAACAGTATCAATCTGCATCGTTACATTATCTTTAGTAATGACTGGCTGTGGAGCAAAATCTTTTACAATTTCTTTTAAACTAACATCAGATGCGACTCTATCTACAAACGGAATTACATAGTGCACACCTGTTTGTAAAGTAGCATGATAGGCCCCTAAACGTTCAACTACCTTAGCCCTAGATTGAGGAATTACCTTAATACCAAATACAATAATCAATAAAATAATAATTAAAATTATCCAACCCATATTATCAACTCCTATACTTCTATCTTATTCAACAACTTTAGTTTTTTCAACCACTAATTTTACGCCTTCAATCGCAAGAATCTTTACATGACTATCTTTTTCAATCGACTCTTCACTAATCGCCGTCCATCTTTTACCACCGACTTTTACCTCGCCAGGCGTATAACGAGTAATTTTCTCCGTTACTGTTCCAATCTTGCCAATCACCCGATCTAAATTTACCCGTTCTGGTTTTTTACTACGAAACTTTTGAACAAAACGTTTAGTAAGTAATATAGCTAAAAAGCTAACAATAACAAAAATAGCTACTTGGATTGTCATATTATCTACATACAAACTGACAAAAAACGAAACTAATGCTCCTAAAGCAAACCAAATAGAAACCAAATTAATTGTCGCAAACTCTAAAATAACTAAAAGTAAAAACACAACTAGCCAAACAACTGTCATCCCATTCACTTCCTTATTCCCATTATACCACAAAACCAAAAAATATACTACACCATTACAACCTTATAGTATTATATTACAACATATTCTTCTTCTTTAAAATAAATGCCACTACTAAAGATAAAACAACAGAAATACCAAGCAAAATAAGAAAAGCATATGGCATTTCCATAATTGGTCCAAGTGGTACATTCATCCCCATAAAAGAAGCAACCATCGTAGGAATAGAAATCACAATCGTAATTCCAGCTAAAAACTTCATAATCGTATTCAAATTATTAGAGATAATTGTCGCAAAGGAATCTGCCGTACTACTTAAAATTTCCCGATATAAATTAGCCATCTCAATTCCCTGTTTATTCTCAATAATCGCATCCTCTAGTAAATCATTATCTTCTTCGTATAAATCAATCACATTACCCTTTAAAATTCTCTCTAATACCACTTCATTAGATTTCAACGAAGTTGTCATATAAACTAAACTTTTTTCCACACTAAGTAAATGTGCAAGATCACGATTACTAGTAGCTTTTAACATTTTTTCTTCGGCTTTTTCAATCTCTCGATTTAACTTTCTTAAATATCGTAAATATAAAGACGCTGTTCGATATAAAATTTGAATAATAAAACGTGTTTTTTTATAACTGTAAAATTCCTTTACTTTTTGTTGCTTAAAATCTTTTAAAAGTGGTACTTCTTCTAAGGATACTGTTACAATATAACTGTCTTTAATCACTAAAATAGCTAGCGGAATCGTTGTAATTCGAGAAACATTTTTCTTTTTTTCACGAATCGGTACATCAATAATAATCATCTTAATATCATTTTCATCATCGTAATCAATACGAGGCTGCTCTTCATCATCCAACAAATAACTAATAAAACTAGTATCGACATCTAATGAATCCGTTAAAAAATTAATATCTTCTTGATTAGGATTCACTAAATCAATCCAACACCCCTTTTTAATCTTCTTTAATGTATCAAAAGAATCTGTTTTTACATCTGTATTATATATTCTTAACATATCTACCCCTCCAAACGTTTTCTTATCATACCACATTTTAAAAAACATAAAAAGTATGAATTTCAATTACATAATCATTCATATAAGACCATACAACAATAAAAAATAGATAATAGATACATAAAAAATTATATTCCTAATTTAAAGAAAATAATCAATACTAAGTTTTGTAAAAACAAAGTAAAGTCGAAAAAAAACGAAAACTTTCTCTTGAAATTAAAAAATATCTATAGTAATTTTAAACTATGGAGGGAAATCATGAATAACAGAAAACTTAGAATTGTTCAATATGGAACAGGAAAGATGGCAAAATATACGATGCGTTATGTCTATGAAAAAGGCGCTGAAATCGTTGCTGCTTTCGATGTAAATGAAGCCGTTATCGGAAAAGATATTGGTGAAATTATGGAATGTGAAAACAAAGGAGTAATTGTTTCAAGTATCGACAAGGCTCGTGAAATAATGAGTGAATTAAAACCAGATGCTTGTATTATCACAACGAGAAGTCTACTGGCTGAGTGCGAAGATGCACTAATGCTTTGTGCCGAATTAGGTATCAATGCCATTACTACCTGCGAAGAAGCATTCTTCTGCCAAAACTCAAACCCTACTCTATACAAAAAAATAGATGACATGGCAAAGAAAAACAACTGTACAATTGCGGGTAGTGGATATCAAGATATTTACTGGGGAGAACTAATTAGCGCGATTGCAGCATCTACCCATAAAATTACCAAAATTAAAGGTGAATCTTGGTATAATGTCGAAGACTATGGAATTGCTTTAGCAGAAGCTCATGGAGCAGGATTAACATTAGAAGAATTCGATCAAAAAGTCGCATCAGCCGATCGAATTTCTGATGAAGAACGACAAGCAATAATTAATAGTGGTAACTACGCACCAAGTTACATGTGGAATGTAAACGGTTGGTTATGTGGCAAATTAGGACTTACAGTAAAAAGTCAAACTCAAAAATGTGTACCAGAAACTTATCCAGAAGACATTAATTCTTCTACTTTAGGAATGATCGTTAAAGCCGGTAACGCAACAGGAATGAGCGCAGTAGTTACGACAGAAACTGTAGAAGGAATCACAATCGAATCAAAATGTGTAGGGAAAGTTTACGCACCAGATGAATTCGATAAAAACGAATGGACAATCGAAGGAGAACCAAATACGACTCTTGTGATTAATAGACCAGCTACAGTTGAATTAACTTGTGCGACAGTTGTCAATCGTATTCCTGACTTAATCAGTGCTAAACCAGGATTTATTGGAACATTTGAAATGCGAGAATTAAAATACCGGGTAAAGCCATTAAATGAATACATAGAAGAAGAATTTTAAGACTACCACTCGGTAGTTTTTTCTATTCCAAAATTTCAATTTTATCCGTCATTTCTTCTTTAGTAAAAACTGCTAACTTCTCTTGATTATCACAAGTAACCAACAACAAATTAGATAAATCCTTATACCCCATATTTTCTAAGCGAGTCATTAACCACTTTTCATCCTTATGAATATATTTTAAATGTTTGGGCATAATTTTCCCATCAATAACTAGATTACAAACCAATCCATTTTCTGATACCTTTAACTTCTGATCATTAGGGGTAAGTGGCTGATATTTACTTCGGGGTAAAAAACTAACTTTGCCACTAGTTTCTAAAATAGAACAGTTAATTTGGGTAATATCATAGAAGCCATTTTCCCTAGCAATCTGTAAAAAATCATGAATATCTAACTTACTTTTCTTTAAATTTTCATAAATAATTTTTCCGTGATCCATTAAAACTAAAGGAGTCCCGGTAAAAAAACGACGTAACCAAATACTCTTCGTAGTAATCAAAGAAACCAATGTCGCAAAAATACCATATACGACAATTGCTAAAATTCCATCTAAATATTCAATAGAATCATCGACACTTAAACTAGCCACAATCGAACCAATACTAATTCCAATAATATAATCAAAAAGATTTAACTGACTAATCTGCTTCTTACCCATGATTTCTGTAATTACAAATAAAACTACTAAAGAAACAAAAGAACGAAAAAAAATATCCAAATAATTTCCTAATTTAAATAAATCCTGTAAAGATAAAACAAACATCTTTCATCACCATTTTTAATATGAATAAAATCAAGAATCTTATACTCCACAACTACCCTTTAATCCTAAGAAAAAATTTGTTATAATAAGAAAACGAAATAAAAGGGATGAGAAAAATGAAAGAAAAAATAACATTACCAGAAGAATTTATTCAAACAAGAAAGAGTGTCATGAAAGAAAACTGGAATCTATATTTAAAAGAATATGAAAAAGAGCCAATTAGAGGATTACAAGTTAATACTTTGAAAATAGATATTGAAACATTTAAACAAAAATTTACCAAAAAAATTGAACCTATTCCTTATACAACTAATGGTTTTTATCTTGAAGAAGAATTAAAAGCAGGAAAAGATCCACTTCACCATGCGGGAAGTTACTATGTCCAAGAACCATCGGCAATGATTGTTGCTAATTCTCTTACCATAAAAAAAGATAGTATCGTCTTAGACGTCTGCAGTGCACCTGGTGGAAAAACAGTTGGAATCAGTAATCAGTTACAAAATACGGGATTAATTATGGCGAATGAAGTTAACCCAACTAGAGCGAAAATTCTTTTAGGAAACGTTGAAAGAATGGGAATCTCTAATTGCGTGGTGACTAATTTTTCAGTCGATCAATTAAAAACATTATACCCAAATACTTTCGATTATATATTTTTAGATACTCCTTGTTCTGGAGAAGGAATGTTTCGAAAAGATGAACAAGCAGTCAAAGAATGGAGTTTAAAGGCGGTAGAAAACTGTAGTAAACGTAGTCTAGATCTGCTAGAGGCAATCAGTAGTTGCTTAAAAACCGGAGGCTACCTCGTCTATTCAACCTGTACTTTTGCCAAAGAAGAAAACGAAGATATCATCGAAAAATTCCTAACTCATCATTCGTATCAATTACTCTCACTTCCAAAAAGTATTCAACAAGTAACAGAAATAGGCTTAAAAACAAATAAAGAAACTGAAAAATGTCGCCGTTTTTATCCTTATACCGGTAAAGGAGAAGGCCAATTTGTAGCCGTATTACAAAAACAAGAAGAACAACGAAAAAAAGAGACTAGTAAAAGCGCGATTCAACCACTAACAAGTCAAGAAAAAAAGATCGTCATCCCAGCTTTAAAAGAAATGCTATCAGAAATTCCTGAACATATTTACCAATATAAAGGAAAAATCATCTACTATGAAAAAGAGGACTTCCCCATCCCACCTCATCAAGTATTATCTGTAGGTGTTACCTTAGGCACCATAGAAAAAAATCGTTTTATCCCCCATCATCAATTTTTTACTACCTTTGGTAAACAAATGAAGAATCAACTAAATTTAGAAAAAGACGATAGTAGAGTAAAACAATACCTAACTGGTTACGAAATAGAAGATGAACACATAGCGGATGGTTGGGGAGTACTATTAATTGAAGGTTGTCCAACTGGAGGATTTAAAGCAAGTAGCGGAAAATTAAAAAATCATTACCCCAAAGGATTAAGAATTTTTTCAAATTAAAAAAAGAAGTAATGGCAATAGTTACTTCTTTTTATTCAAATGATTCATAATTAGGTTGTTTAGGAAGTCCAGGCATCGTAATAATGGTGTTTAAAAGAACAATAATCATTTCACTTCCAGTTTGAAAAGAAAGATCACGAACAGTTAAAGTATAATCTTTAGGGTATCCTAACTTTTTCGCATCATCACTGATCGAATACGGAGTTTTAGCTACACAAATAGGATAATTAGAAATTCCTAACTGTTCAATCTCTTGTAATTTAGCTTTAGCTTCCTCTTGATAAACAACATTTGAAGCATGGTAAACTTGTCTAGCCAAAATAGCTATTTTTTCGGTAATAGAAAGTTCTAATGGGTAAAGAAACTGAAAATGAGAATCGGTATCACAAAGACGAATAACTTCCTTAGCTAATTCTAAACAACCATCTCCACCTTCTAGATAAGCAGAAGAAACGATAGCTTTTACTCCTTGTTTTTGACAAAAATCGACAAGTTCTTGAATTTCTTCCTCTTTATCTTTAGAAAACCGATTTATCGTAACACAAAAAGGAACAGAGTACTGTCTTAAATGATCAATATGAGCCTGTAAATTTTCAATTCCACTATGTTTTAAAGCTTGAACAGTCGCAATAAGAACAATAGCACTTGGTTTTAATAGAGCTTTACGACACTTAATATTCAAAAATTTCTCTGCTCCAAGATCACTACCAAAGCCAGCTTCCGTAACGACATAATCAGATAAACCTAAGCCTAATTTAGTTGCAGTGATACTGTTACAACCATGCGCAATATTCGCAAAAGGTCCGCCATGAACAAGAACAGGATTTCCTTCTAAAGATTGGACTAAATTTGGATAAAAAGCTTGTTCTAATAATAAATACATCGCTCCATCTACTCGTAAATCCTTAGCATAAATAGGCTCTTTATGAACATTGTAACCAATTAAAATATGAGCTAAACGCTTGCGAAGATCATCACGATTAGTAGCTAGACAAAAAATAGCCATTACTTCACTAGCAGCTGTAATATCAAAATTATCCCGTAGACTACGATCATTTACATCTAAACATCTTTTAAGCCGAATTGATTTAGGATCAATACCAAGGGCATTTCCTTGATAAATATGATTATCGACTGCCGCACAAAGTAAATTATTTGCTGCCGTTATCGCATGAAAATCTCCTGTAAAATGTAAATTAATATCCTGACTAGGAACGATAGAGGCCTTTCCGCCACCAGTTGCCCCTCCCTTTAATCCAAATACAGGTCCTAAAGAAGGCTCCCTAAGAACCGCCAGAGAAGATTTCCCTAATTTTCTTAACGCATCATTTAAACCGATACTAACTGTAGTTTTTCCTTCTCCATACGGAGTTGGATTGATAGCCGTAACCAAAATTAAATGACTATTTTTTCTAGAATTAACTGTCTTAGTAATTTTAGCCTTATCCTCCCCATAAGTATA
The DNA here is from genome assembly GCA_949296705.1 of uncultured bacterium. Classification (GTDB taxonomy): domain Bacteria; phylum Bacillota_I; class Bacilli_A; order RF39; family UBA660; genus Alloscybalousia. The sequence goes on along the minus strand of CASFOW010000044.1, from coordinate 11,422 downwards.
AATATCCTCTTTCGTCAATCCCAACTTTTTTGCAACCTCTATAATTGGTAACATCACTTACCATCTCCTTTTCCACGATATAATCGAAATAGCCAAATCCAAATTGGTAAAGAAAATAAAAATCCTAGTAAAACAACAAGATAAAAATTTCTTACCACAAAAAGGAAACAAAACAATAAAGCTACTTTACTGAATATAAGCCATTTGATTACTTTCTTAAAATCATCTTTGATAAAATGACAATAGCGAAATAAAGTAACCACTTTACTCATGTCATTATCTACTAACATTATATCACTATTTTCTAAACTACATGAATAAATCCCATTCATTAATAAATTGACTTGAGCCCATTCTTCAGCCAGCTTGTTGCTGATAAATAACGTTTTATTCCCATACATTTTATCAAAATATTGTAACCAAAAGCGAAAACGCTCTTCGTTTAAACGTGAATAACTATCTTTAATTCCTAATGTCCTAGATACTGCATAGACAACTCGTTCATCATCATGAGAAAAAGTGCCGAAATGCTTGATTCCTAGTTTTTTTAACTCCTGAATATCGTCCTTCAAACTCAATTTAATTTTATCCGCAATCACAATTGCTCCAATAGACTCACCATCAACAGCAACATATAAAATCGTACCGATATCGAATAATTTATCCACTACGATATCATGCTTCTCCATAAAGGAATAATTTCCCACCAATATTTGATGTTCTAAATAGCTAAAGGAATGCCCACCATCTTGAACTTGATGATGTTGAATTCTGCTTTCATCGACATGAACTTGACGATAGCATCGAATACAATTCGCAATATGATCACTCTGACCTACCATCGCACAATTTAAATAATAGAAAAAATCTTCTTCATTATCTGTCACATACTTAGCAACAGAAAAGTCTCCTAATGTCAAAATACCCGTTTTCGTAAAAAGAATATTTTGTGTAAAAAACAAATCAAAAAGAGCAGCTTTACGAAGAACATAAATTCCATATTTTTCAAGATGAATACTCATCAATAATAACACAGCTCGAAACAAAAAAGAAAAAGGAAGCACAAGTAAAATAAATAAACAGGTAAAAATAAAATAAACGCGAGTAAAAGAATTGGCCATCAAAAAGATAACAGCAAAAAACAACAAAGAGAAAAAAAGAATAGAAAACCAAAAAGGAATGCTTTTATACCACTTATGTTCAGCGTAATCAAGATGAATCTTATCTCTAAGCGCAATCATCATAAAAGAAGAAGCTTCTTTTTGAACTTGAATATAAATTTCTTTATCTAAATTTTGATCCCCCGCTAAAACAAAATCTCCCTTTTTTACATTCAATTTCGTAGAAAAACGCATTACGACTGTTCTCCCACGAAAAACTATCCCGTCAACTAAAATTTTCTCATTAGGTTTAACAACAATAATATCAGAGGGCTTAACACTTCTAAGCTGTATAGGGTGATAATTTTTCGTCTTTTGATCAAACAAAGTAACCGTATCACTATCCTGTGGAAAAGAAGAAATGCGTTTTTTATTCAAAAAATCAAGTAAAAATTCTTCTAACCAAGAACAAATAGCGATAATGATAAGTAAAAATAAAGCATATTCATATCGACCAATCAATCCAAATATAACAGCTAGACCCCAACCAACATATAAATTCGTGCTTTCACGCCGAAAAAAATAAAGTAGAAAGAAAGTCCAACTCAAAAAAGCCAATAAGAAAAGAGGCCATGAAGAAAAAAACAGATAGAGAGCAGAAAAAAGAAAAGCAAAAAAGAGGAAAAACCATTTAGCTACTATTTTCATCCAAACACCCCATAACTACCATAAATTATAACTTTATTTCTACAATTTTTCAAGCATAGAAAAAGAGGGCTTTCTTCCCTCTATTTTCAAATACCCAAATTAATTTTCTGAATGACCTTCCTCTTGAGAAGTAGATTCCTCTTTTCGAACAATAATCTGATTTTTATCCTCTGAATAATCGATAATTAACGTATCCCCATATTGAACTTGATCTTCAACAAGCATACGCGATAATACCGTTTCAACAGTACGACTGACTAATCGTTTTAAAGGTCTAGCCCCATAAGTAACATCATAACCATTTTCAACCAGATAATTACGAGCTTTATCCGTCAAGACAAGATGAATATTATCTTCACGTAATCGCATCATCAAATCACTAATTAATTTATCTAAAATCTTAGAAATAACTTCTTTAGTAAGTGGCTTAAATACAATGATTTCGTCAACTCGATTGATAAATTCAGGACGGAAATATTTCTTTACTTCATCCATTACTTTATCTGTATTACCATCTAAGATATGTTCACTACCTAAATTACTAGTCATGATAATAATCGTATTCTTAAAATCAACCGTTCTACCATTTGAATCCGTAACACGACCATCATCCAAAATTTGGAGTAATAGATTTAATACTTCTGGATGAGCCTTTTCAATTTCATCAAACAAGACAATACTATAAGGATTACGACGAACAGCTTCTGTTAACTGCCCACCTTCTTCATAGCCGACATATCCTGGAGGAGAACCAATAAGACGAGATACGGAGAATTTTTCCATATACTCACTCATATCGATACGAATCATGTGTTTCTCATCATCAAATAGTTCATAAGCCAAAGTTCTAGCTACTTCAGTTTTACCAACACCAGTAGGTCCTAAAAAAATGAATGAACCAATTGGACGATTAGGGTCTTTAATACCACTACGACTTCTAATAATCGCATCGCTGACCAAAGAAATCGCTTCACTTTGACCGATAACTCGTTTTTCCATATTCTCTTTTAAGTTAAGAAGTTTTTCACGTTCACCACTAATTAACTTACTTACCGGAATATTTGTCCATTTAGAAATCACCTGTGCGATATCTTCAGAAGTAACAACATCACTTAGAATTTTATTTTTTTCTAAGTTATTAAGAGCAGCTAGTTCTTTTTCTAGTTTAGGAAGTTCACCATGACGAAGTCGAGCAGCTTTTTCCAAATCATAGTCATTTTCTGCTTGTTCTAAAGCAAATTTAGTACGTTCTATTTCTTTTTTCTTTGCCTTAATATCATCGTTAATCGATTTTTCCTTCTCCCAATCTGCTGTCAACTCTTTCTCTCGAGCTTTAAGGTTTTCCAAGGTCTCATCGATCGACTCAACACGTTTCTTCGATAATTCATCTTTTTCTTTCTTAATCGCCTCACGTTCAATTTGTAGACGCATAATCTCACGAGTCAATGTATCTAGTTCATTAGGCACAGAATCCATTTGTACTCGAATAGTCGCACAAGCTTCATCGATCAAATCGATGGCTTTATCTGGTAAATATCTATCCGTAATATAACGATTAGACATTACAGCCGCGCTAACTAACGCCTTGTCTTGAATATTTACTCCATGATGAATTTCAAATCTCTCTTTTAAACCACGTAAAATCGTAATAGTGTCTTCAACAGTTGGTTCGCTGACTTTAATTTTTTGAAACCGACGTTCCAAAGCTCCATCTTTTTCAATGTATTTACGATATTCATTCAAGGTAGTTGCCCCGATCACATGAATCTCACCACGAGCAAGCATAGGCTTTAAAATATTAGAGGTATCCATTGCGCCTTCCGCACCAGTTCCTACAATCGTATGAATTTCGTCGATAAACATGATGATTTCGCCTTCACTTTTCTTGATTTCATTGAGTACGTTCTTTAAACGCTCTTCGAATTCACCACGATATTTGGCTCCGGCAACTAAACTTGCCATATCTAATTCCCATACAGTCTTATCTTTTAGGCTATTAGGAACATCTCCACGGATAATACGTAAAGCAAGCCCTTCTACAATAGCGGTCTTTCCGACACCAGGCTCACCAATTAATACTGGGTTATTCTTTGTTTTTCTAGATAAAATACGAGTAATACTACGAATTTCTTCATCACGCCCAATAACGGGATCAATCTTACCATTTTTGGCATCTTCCGTAATATTTCGACCATATTTTTCTAACACATTTTCATTATTTTCCATATTAGGATACATACCCATCACCCTTTCTGCTACACATTATATCACCATAATTAGCACTTGTCAATAGAGAGTGCTAAAAACGATAAATTTTGACAAAAGAAAAGCTCTTATTAAAGAGCAATTTTTTTAGATTTATTCGGCTACTTTTTTTAAAGCCTCTTGTAATTGATTATCTGTTTCATCACTTGGATTCTGATAATAATCGACACTCATTTCTACACGAAGTGTAGGCTCTACTCCTACTTCATTAATCCAATTTCCGTCTGGAGTTAACCACTTCTGAATCGTATATTTTACTGTCGCCCCATTTTCCAATTGATAAGCACGTTGAACAGTACCTTTTCCATAAGAATTAACACCAACCACTTCCGCACCATAAGATTCTTTTAAAGAAGCAGCTAAAATTTCTGAAGCTGAAGCACTACTACTATTAATTAATACTGCGATAGGATAATCTCGTTTAGTTTTCGTTTCGTCGTATATTTTTTCTACAATTCCTTTTGTATCCAACTGATAAATGACTTTACCCTTTCCTAAGAATAAAGAAACAATTTCAGTAACACAATCTAAATATCCTCCAGAATTACTTCGAACATCGATAACTAAAGAATCGATACCATCCTTTTCTAAATCTTCTAATGCTTGTTTAAATTGTTGATCAGTATTTGCTGCAAAAATACTGATATAAATATAACCAACCTTCTTATCGTTCACATCAAAAACCGAAGAATCTACTGACTCAATTTCGATCGTTTCTCGTTCAATCGTAAACGTCTTTTCCTCATCATCTCTACGTACAGTAATATTTACCGTAGAATCGGCACTCTTTTTAATCAAATTAGAAACTTCTGAAGAAGTCTTTCCTGTAACATCGGTATCATTTACACGAATAATTACATCTCCAGCTTGTAAACCAGCTTTAGCAGCAGGACTACCTTCAAATGGATTAGAAACTACAACACTACCATCTTCTAACTGCATAATCTCCGTTCCAATCCCTACATATTTTCCTTCTACTTGTTCATTGAACTCTTCTGTTTCTTCTTCATCCATATAAACTGAGTATTTATCACCAAGGTATTCAATCATCCCTTTAATACCAGCATTTAACATCTCGCCTTCGTCGATTTCCTCATAATAGTTTTCTTTAATATCTTCATAAGTATTCAAAAACTCTTGAAACTCATCAGAAACAGTCGACGATTCTTGCTTAGTTGGTTTGGTCACAAATTGATTGACAAAGCCCCCTAAAAAGCCACCAATAATAAGAGTAATGATCATAATGAGAATAACTTCTAAATAATTAAAGCCTACTTTTTTCTCAACAATAATCTCTCTTACCGAAGAGTTCTGATCATCTTCTTCTCCTTTTTTATCCTCTGTATCTATCTCTTTATTTTCTATATCTACTTTTTCTATTTCGTCTTTATTTTTCTCTTTACGATGAAAGGTTTTTTTGTTTTTTTCCTCCATAATACACCTCTTTATGCTTATAATTCATTCTACCACAAAAATAAGGCATTTAGAATAAAAATTTTTATTCTAAAAGACTGGACCCTCCCCATCTAAGTTAATATCTTTAACATGCTTAGGTTTTCTTTTTTCGACTGGTAATGTTTCTACCCATTTTTTTCCATCCCATTTTTTCAAACAATTAGGTCCATACCATTCCTTCATCACTTTTTCAATATTTCGATAAGAATAAAACATTCTACCCTCAAAATTATATTTCTTAGCTGGATATACATCTTCCTTCAAAAAGACAGGTTCTTTTAAAAACTTCTCCCAAGGAACAGAAATCGGTTGAGAAACTAATTTACTATCCTCATGTCGTCTAGAATAACGATTACTATACCAAACAACAAAGTTTTTAAGGGGAATAGGATTTATATGAAGATTATCTAGTAAAACGATAAATGGCATCACTAATTTAATTACTGTACGATTTGCTTCATCAATAAACTTGTTTTCAGCAATATTATCATAGACAATCGCATCGACAAAAACACCATCGCCTTGACGACAACGATTTTTAAGTAAGGTATTTACTTCTTCAATATAGGTACCACGTTTTCTAATCTTCATCATTGGGCCTGAAATAGGATTATAGCGTTTATCTAATTCGTAGCAATCAAAATAGAATTCATCACTTAAATCTTCCTGTAAAGCCTGAATAAAACGATTCCAATCTTCTTTTTTAATCGCAATATCCATATCATCATCCCAAGGAATAAATCCTCCGTAATTACAGATACCTAAAGCACTACCAGCCATCAATAGATATTCAATATGATGTTTTTCACATATTCGGTGTACCTCATCCATAATTTCCAATATTTCCATCTGTAAATCACGAACGGTAATTTTTTTTCCATTCGCTAACTCTTTTAATACATAATCTTGACGTTCTTCAATATAACCTTTATTCTTTTTTTCCATGTTTATCTCCTCTTTTTCGTTCTTCTTCATTCTTTTCTTCTTTCACCTGATCGTTCTTAATCCTGACTGGCTCAATATGAATAATCACTTGTTGAATTTGTTCAAATTCTTGAATCAATAATTTTTCCCAACGATTCGCAATTTCATGACTATCCGCAGTAGACATATTTCCATCAACTTCAATCGTCAAATATAAAATATATTTATAACCAGTAGAAATTGAATATATATCTTTAACATCGACCACATCAACATCATTCTTAACCATATAAACGATCTTCTCCGTAACCTCAGGCTTCAAAGAAACATCCATTAAAATATGATAACTCTCCATAAATATTTGAATTCCCGTATAAAAAATCCAAAGGGATATGCCAATACCTACAACACCATCTAAAAAAAAGACATTAAAATTACTCATGATAATGGAAAAAAGAGTACAACAAGTAATTACTGCATCATTACGATGATCTTTCATACTAGAGTAAATAAGTAAGCTTTCATGTTTCTTATATACACTTTTTGTATACAAATAAAGGCCAAATTTTACCAAAATAGTTACAATACAAACTAGAACTAATACAGGAGAATAAATCAATTTTTCCTGATTCAAAATTGCAAATAAAGAATCTAAAAAAAGTTTTAAAGATAAAGCAATCATCGATAAACTTATTAAAAAAGAAAAAATATATTCTGCTTTTCCATGACCAAAGTTATGATCACCATCTCGGGGAACACTAGCTAGTTTATTACCAATCATCGTCATAAAAGAAGCAAAAATATCACTGGCACTATTTAATGCATCCGCAATCATGGATTGACTATTACTAATAAATCCAACTACCAATTTGATCATCAATAAAAACAAGTTGAAAACAACGCCAAGGATACCTACCCTCTTTGTACTCTGATATCGATTCATCAGCTTCATCTCCTATAATCATTTTCATTATAACACAAACAAGATAAAAGAAAAATAACCTGATGAAATGCACACTATTTTTCCTAATTTTTAATCGTAATCAAAAATTATCATTAGTAAAATACAATAAGCAAAATTAGTGATAATACAAAATAGATACGACCAAAACAGGTTGTATCTATTTTTTGAAAACGTCGTCGAAAAAATCGACTATCCATTCAAATCATACTAACGATTAGGATCAACTAAAATTTTAATAGAGTCAGATTGACCAGAGGTTAATTCTTCAAAAGAAGCTTGAACTTGATTTAAACCAACTACTTTAGAAACAAATTTAGAAACATCGATTTGTTTATTCGCAATCAATTCAATACAAGTATGAAACTCTTCTTTCGTATACGCAATAGCTCCTTTTACTGTCAACTCACTCATTACAGCAACTACAGTAGGAATTGTAATTGGCGTTAAAGAAACACCGACCAAAACCACAGTACCACCTGGTTTAGCACTCATAAAACAACTAGTAACAGCAGCTGAGTTTCCACTACAATCGATAACCAAGTCAAACCCTTCTCCTGTTTTGGCAAGTACTTTCTCTAAAAACTTCTCATCCGTTGCATCCAACCATTCATCAGCTACCCCAAGTTGAATTGACTTTTCTCCACGGGCACGATTAGTCTCTGAAACAGCAACATAACTAGCCCCTTCTTTTTTAGCAAACATAGCTGAAACTAAACCAATAATTCCACCACCAACAACTAGTACTTTAGCTCCTACTTTAATATCCGCCAAATGAATTGCGTGTAACCCAACCGCCGTTGGTTCAACCATAGCCATCTCTTCATCCGTTACATTATCTGGTACTTTAAATACCATATCAGAACGAACGGAAAGCTTTGGCGCAAAAGCACCAGAATTCGTTAAAGATAAACCTGTGGCATAGGTCCAAGTTTCACGACAATACTGGGGATTACCCGTTAAACAAGCCGAGCAATGTCCACACGGAGAAATAGGTAAAGCAGTTACTCTGTCCCCTACTTTTAAGTCTTCTCTAGCTCCAGGATCCGTAACTACGCCACAATATTCATGCCCCATAACTAAGCCAACAGGCTGTCCTGATTCCCAATAATGAATGTCCGATCCACAAATACCCGCTTTCTTGACATCCACAACAACTGAACCATTTTCACTGACTGGTTCAGCTATCTCCTTCACCACTAATTGTTTAGCTCCTTCAATCGCTACACATTTCATATACAACACCTACTTTCATCTTCAGTATAACAGATAAAAAAAAAGAAAAAAGAAAAATTATTTAATTTTATTCGCAAGTTGCCATAATTAGACAAAATAATCGATAAACAATTCTTCCTTAATCATAAAAATACAAAACCAACCCTTTTAATACGATCGAACACTAGAACCATCCCAAGAATGAAAAGCAGAAGGTAACGATAATCTTTTTGCTCTACTTTCCTTTCTTTCTTCAGATACCCGTATATTTCTAATATCATCTAAGGCAACCCGAAGATAATAAACCAATTCTTCATCCGTACAATCAGGATGATGTTCTTTTAATTTTGAAAATATCGCTCTAGCCAATAATTCATCACAATAAATATCTGAAGCATCTACACTTGTTTTTAACATTTTTCCATTTCCAGAATAACTATCTTCAATAACATGGCGCATAACCTTAGCTGTCTCACTATAAGCTCCATCAAGTACTGAATAATTAAGACCACATTTGATACAACTACAAGTCGGTTTATGTCTACCATCATCTTTTGTAGTAATCCAAATATGATCACAGTTTTGATATTTCTCCTTCTCTATTAGAAGAGGTAACTTAAATTGTTTTAAATCTAATTTTCTATCCTGTTCACATAATTCAAGATAACGTCGAACTTCTTCATTTTCTTCTAAACATTTTATCGCATCTAAAATTTTTTGCCGTTCTTCAACAATTGATTGATAAGCTTCTTTTAAAGATTCCATTAGTATTTCACCTCACTATAAGTATAACATAGATTTTCTTAAAAATTTAAAATAGGATAAATAAAGATATTTAAATAAATTTTTTAACCCTTAATTTCTGATTTTCTACTAAATCTATCTCTTTATTTTGTAGGGATAAATCAAAATAAGAAAGTAAAGCTTCGGGAATAATTTGTACAGGTAATTTTATTTCCTTTATCTTACTAAACATTTCTTGTACCCTTTCTTTCCCAATTTTACCTACCGCATCCTGCATTCCTGAAGGAGTTAAATCAGATTGTAAAAATAATTGCTCATATAAAAACTGATCAGGAGTCTGAAATCCTAATTGAGCTGTACCTTGAGCTAAATGAATAGAAAAATAAGTCCATGCTTCTTTCAAATCAAGACGATAATATAGTCTTGTTGGTAAATTAAAAACTTGCCGATTTCTAAAATAAAAGTCTATCAAATCATCAATATTTCCTTGATACTCTTCTACATCATAAAACAAAGAAAATACTTCACTATCTTCTGTTTTTCTTTCCCCAAAGTTTTCTACAAAAAAATCCTCATCAAAGATAGTTTTAAATTGCTCTTCAGTAATACTCTTCTTATCTTTAATATCAATAACTACATAATCCCAGCTTTGTTTTTTCAAAATTAAAAATGATTTTGACTGATATTCAACCAGCCGAATACTTTTTATAGAATCAAAACAATCAAAATACTCAATATTCTTCTCACATAAATCATCAAGTTCATGATACAAATCATAAATAAAAGATAATCTAGAAACAAAATCAATTGCTTTAATGCCTTTTTGTACTTCGAAATAACGTTCAAATAAGCAATTTCTTAACACGTCTTTTTCCACCGGACTCACTCCTTACAACAAATTATAGCCCTTTAAACAATTAATTAAAAGCAATTTCTACATCGATATTTTCATCAAGAATCGCAATTCCTAAAAAAATAAGTCCACTAAGTAAAACAAAGAAAGAGCCTAAAAAAGAAGCCTTAGTCAAATTTTTCTTTCTAAGAGAATCACAAGGACCCAATTCTTGCATATCATCATAACTATCTTTCGCAAAAGAATAATAAATAACAACTAAAATAGAAAAAATTAAAATCATCAATTTTTGATATTCTTTTCTACTTACTTCATCATCATACAATATTGCTTTCTTTTCTTTACTATTTGCATACCAACTTAGTAAAATAATCCCGATATAAATAATCCAAATAAAATTTTCTGTTTTAATATCCTTTAATCTCTCTAACTTCTCATTCATATTACATAATATTTAAATATCCTATAGATTATCAATAGGAATAATATATTTTTATTTGTCTCGCCAGTAAATAAGAAAGAAATTTTATCCATACCACCTAAAAACTTCAGAAGGACACTTTAACCTATTAGCATAATCCAATCAATAGAAAATTAATCATTATCTTCAATATGCAATCTTTCAAAATATTATGACTTTTATTTATATTTTAGCCATTACTAACTATAAGTAATATTTAAGAACAAAAACCTTTTATTTTGCGTTATTCTATTTATTATTTTTAATATACTCTAATGGAGTTCTATACTTACATAGTTTTTTCGAAACACTGGAAGTTAAAGTATCCTCTTCTTTCGCAAACAATTCAGATACATCATCTTCATATCTGTAAGAATAGCTTTTACATTTCTCAAATAAGTCTATAAATAGTTCCTGCAAACAGTACATATTATTTCTTTGAATATCATAATGACTATTATCTTTTGCTAATTTGCAACAATCTAAGTCAATTAAAATGATTCTATCCTTGTAAAAAACGGTATTTTCTCTTTTAAAATCTTTCATCCATATGCCTAACTCTGTAAAAGTATGAGTTAACTCCTCTAATACCTGTAAAATGAAACTCCCCGCAGCAAGCTACGGGGTATCTTTTCCAGCGATGCTACTCAACACTAAATGCAACTGCTTATATTCCGTAACTTGTTTACCTTGATTTTTCACGTACTCTTTTATTACCGTTTCGTTTTGATTTTTTC
>CASFOW010000043.1 GCA_949296705.1 uncultured bacterium | reverse complement strand
AGAAGATTTCCAAGTTTTTAAGTGATGCCAGTTTATCTAAAATCTGTAATCTCTTGAAATCCAAAGCAGAATATTATGGAAAAAGATATATTCAGATAGATACCTACTATCCAAGTAGTCAGAAATGTAGTAGATGCGGATATCAAAATGAAAAAGTAAAGGATTTAACAGTTAGAGATTGGATATGCCCAAAATGTGGAAGTTACCATGATCGAGATATCAATGCTAGTATTAATATATTATTTGAAGGAATCAAGAAATACATGCAAGAATTTATATCGTAAAAGCAGAAAGTAAAGAAGAACAAAATCTACGGCAGCGACTGTCGGAAGTTAAGTCTGTGGAGAATAGAGGGTACTCTATCTAAGAAGCAGAAAGCCCGGGAGGCAACGACTGGGAGATGAAAGTTTATTTTCATTTTTGTTCTAGGTGGCGTTTTAGTTGTAGTAGTTTATGAATCGTCATCGTCGGTTGTATCTCTTCTTTTGCTTGTTCGTAATTTGGATTGAACCAGCAAGTGTTGATTCCGTTTTGATTGCCACCTAAGATATCAGTTTGGAGAGAGTCACCGATTAATAACATCGTCTCTTTCTTTTTATTTTTGGCTCTTTCAAATAAGGCTTCAAAAAATTGCGGCATCGGTTTTGAAAAACCAATTTGATCAGAACTGATGACATCTTCTACATAAGGAAGAAGATTGGCTTTTTCCAGTTTTTTATCTGCTGTTTGGGTATTGCCATTTGTTGCAATTAAGATTTCATAATTAGGACTCAATTCTCGTAGGAGTTCGCTCGCATTTTCGATTTCCACGATATCTACTCCTAGCATGTCGTAGTAAAATTTACATGCAAATACGGCAGTAGGAAAGTCGATTTCGACACCTTGTGTCTTAAAAAACTGAATGAATAAATTGGTTCTTAAGTAAACTCGTTTTTCTTCTAATGTCTGAACGGATTTTGGTAGAATGACTTGGCCACTTTCCCATCGATGCCAATAGTCTGTATCAAATGCCATCCATTCTTCAAACTCTTTTTCTTTGTGTTCTAACCCTAATCGTGTTACGAGAACGGTAAGAGCATACTTCATTGCTTGGTTATTGTCTATCAATGTGTTGTCTAAATCAAAAATTAACGTTTCGTATTTTTTCATGTTCTCAACTCCGTGGGGTTTATTATACCTGATTTTTTATCATTTGACTATATTTTTAGAATTCTAGAAACAGTTTTCTGTTTTAAGAAAAATTGGTTGTGTTATAATAAAAAGTAGGATGGTGAGACATATGGTAATTCAGAGTAACGAAAAGGGAAATAAAAAATATTATAATGAGATTATGTACATTGCAAGTAATTATTACATTTTTAAGAAAAGGCCTAAGACAAGAGTTCATTCTTTACTCAATTTGTTTATTATTTATATGATTTTATTTATAGTGTTGTTTGTGATTTGTTTGATTTTTCCACCGTTTCTTTTATTTGCTTCGATGGCTTTGGTTTTGTTTGCTATGTACGTTTATTTATTCTTTGAAACGAGATATCGTTTGAATGAATATTTAAAGAATGATAATTCTGAAATTGTTGTAGATGAAGATGGCATTGAGAGCAGATATCCAGGAAAAGTATCCGCCAAACTTTATTGGGACTCGATTGAACATATTATTATCAATCAAAATTCTATTTCTGTTCTTCCATATAATTTTTCTTCTATTATCATTTTTATGGAAGTTCATTCAAAGGATGAATTATTAAAAGCATTGAAAAAATATGATAAATTGAGTTTAGTTGTCGATAATTCTAAAAAATAGGTGTCTAGGCTTTTTTGCAATCATTTAATGTTTAAAATAAAAAATTCTAGTGTTGTGAAGTTAACTTAACTTTTGCACTAGAATTTTTATTTTGACTTGATTCTGTTTTTTGGTATTGTTCTATGATTTGTTCTACTTTAGAGTAATCGATTTGTTTGTAATTGGTAACTTTTTCTTGGATTCCTTCTAGACCATCGAAATGGTTCATATGACGATAATATCGATTGTAAAATTCTTCATCCATTGCATGTGTTACGTTTTGGTATAATTCACTAGCATCTTTTCCTAATGTGGTTTCTAAGTAGGATAGTACTTTGTCATACGGCTTGATAAATGCAATTTGAGTGATGACTTCTTCTCCCAATATTGATTCTAGCGTGTGTGCTATTTTCACTTCTTTGGGATAAGCACAGCCATTGGTGTGGAATCCTTTTTTGAGAGCTAGTTTTCTAGTTAAATATTCGTTGATTCCTTCTTTTAAGGCATTGCCACCGTCACTTCCACAAAAGTGCATCGTTTCATGTAACAATAAATCCTCAAAGTACTGTTCTAGTGTCATACCTGTTACGATGGCATGATTTACGTATGTTTCAAACGTATTGTCGTTTATAATAGCAGTTGCTTGATTGTAAGTTTGATGGTTTGGATTGCTTCCATAACCAGGTAGTGTCTTTATTTTTTCTAAAGCCTTTTCCGCATTTAACGGCAATAAAATATGTTTTGGATTTGCGAGTCCATTGATATTACCATAATCGTATATTTGAATAATTTCGTCATAATTTATATTGCCTAAATAAGAAAGTCGCTCTTTGGGAATAAATTTGCCGTATTCTTGTGTAATAGCCTTAATATATTTTGCTACTTTCAATGTCAATCTTTTATGAATATCATCTATTTGTTCGTTTGTCATCGTGGCCTCCTTAGAGTTATTATATCATGGAAAGCCGAATGCCACAATTTTATGAAAGTTGGCAATGTATGTTTTTCTTCCATTATTGCTTTTTTTTCTTGCTCTATTTATAATATTGGTTATTGGAGGTATGTATGGAACACAATATGAAATTGTATTCTTCATCGTTTGAAGAATTAAAAGCGGGAAAGAAAAAAAGAGAATATCGGTTAAATGATGAAAAGAGAAAAATGGTGAAGGTTGGTGATACGATTCGTTTTGCGAAATTGCCTGAATTGGATGAAGAAATCGTCGTAGATGTTACAGATATCGAAACGTTTTCTAATTGGTATGATTGTTATGCAAAGTATTATGATGAAGATTTTAAGAATCAATACGATAGTGTAGAGGCAGTCGTTCAAGATACGTATGATGGTGAATATTATACAAAAGAAGAATCTGAGAAAAACGGATGTGTCGTTTTCTCTATTAAAATGCATCGTTCTCTTTATATATGATTTGTTAGTAAATATCGATGAGAATATGTAGAATTTGATTATTTTATTGTATAATAATGGTAGTTAAACTTTTTGAAGGGAGTATTTTTAATGGATAAAATAATTCCGAGTTTTGCATCGTCTCTATTTGATGGAAGTAAAGATCCCATTGGAGATATTACTGAATTAGGTATAGATAGCCTTTTGGACGATGGTGTATTTAAGGATTTACCTATTGTCAGTATGTTGGTAGGAGTTAAAAATACATATCAAAATATTCATGATAGAAATCTCTTGAAACAAACACTTACATTTATTAAACAGTTTAATTCTGGAAGTATCAATCAAGAAAAATTGAATAAATATCGAGATATGTTGAATACAGATTCAAAAAAAGCTGAAAAAGAATTAGGTAGAGTTCTTATTATTTTGAATTCAACAATTGATATGGAAAAATCCCAAATGTTAGCAAATTTATATAAGAGTTATATAAATGAGAAAATTAATTGGAATCAGTTTTGCGAATTTGCAGAAATAATAAAAATGCTTTTTTTAAACGACTTTAATATAATTGATTTAATATATAAGCATCAGATAACTGATACTAGCGGAATAGAAATATATCCTATAGATAGATTAACTTCTTTAGGCATTGTCAATACTGTTATGAAGACTATAATGATTTCTAGTAATACTAGTTCCAAATCTGATAAATATGTAAATTTGACTACTATTGGTCAAAAATTTTACGAATGTGTTATAGAGTCATAAATAAATATATTTGTTTTTAATGATATATAAAATGGCAAATAGATTAATGAGGGAGGTATAATGGCTGAATTAACGGTTTTAAAACAAAAAATTTCATATTTTAAAATAGACGATGAAGATTATATATCAATTACTGATATGTTAAAATCTAAAGATGGTGATTTTTTTGTATCCGATTGGTTGCGAAATAGAAATACTATTGAATTTTTAGGAATTTGGGAAGAAATACATAATCCCAATTTTAATTATGGCGAATTCGCCATAATTAAAAGTCAGGCAGGATTAAATAGTTATAAAATTAGTGTTAAAGAATGGGTAGAAAAGACAAATGCTATTGGTATAATGTCAAAAGCGGGAAGATATGGTGGGACTTATGCTCATAAAGATATTGCTTTTGAGTTTGGAATGTGGATTAGTCCCAAATTTAAATTACTTTTAATTAAAGAATTTGAAAGATTAAAAGCAGAAGAGCAAAGGCAACTTGGTTGGAATGCAAAAAGAGAATTATCTAAAATTAATTATCGAATCCATACTGATGCTATAAAACACAATTTAGTGCCTACAGAATTAACTGAAGAACAAATCAATTACATATATGCAGAAGAATCTGATGTTTTAAATATGGCATTATTTGGTATGACGGCTAAAGAATGGCGAAATAAGAATCCTAAGTTGAATGGCAATATTAGAGATTATGCTACTATCAATGAATTAATTTGTTTAGCAAATTTAGAAAATTTAAACGCCGTATTTATTAATGATGGTTTAAAACAATCTGAGAGGTTAGAAAGACTAAATAAAATAGCTATCTATCAAATAAAAATTCTTAATGAATCGGATATTAAATACCTTAAATAGAAAAAACGTTGGAAAATGGTGTTCTAGGTAACAGAAAATGTTTCAATAAGTAAAACTTATAGGGTGATTTATAAAGGTATAACTATATATGTGTCTTTTGAATCTTGTATGATATGTATGGGATCAATACCTTATAAAAAAATTGACAAAATATTTTAAAAAAAATTAGAAATAGTAAAACTATACAGTAATAAAATTATCGAGGTATTAAAGGAGGAATTGAAGGGTGAAAAATAATTACTTATTAATACATGGGAGTTTTGGAAGTCCGTTTTCTAATTGGATTCCATATTTAAGAAAAGAAATAGAAAACAGAAATTTAGAAGTTTATACTCCCGATTTTCCAATAGGAGTTGGCTATCAAAATTATGAAAACTGGTCTAACCTTATGAAAGCTTACGTTAAATCCAATATCATAAACGAAAATACAATCATATTTGCTCATTCGATAGCACCTATCTTTGTTTGCAAATTTCTAGTTGAAAATAAGATTAAAGTTAAAAGACTAGTTTTTGTCTGTGGCTTTAATCATTATTTTGGAATCGATAAAGCTTATGATACAGTTAACGAAAGTATGTATTTTGATAATCTTACAGATGTTAAGAATTATTGCGATGATGTGGTATGTTTTTATTCTGATAATGATCCTTATGTAAAATATGAAGCGGAAAAAGAATTTGCTGATACCATAACTGAAAATCAGATTATGATTTCAGGTGGTGGCCATCTAAATTCTGAAAGCGGGTATACAGAGTTTCCAGAATTATTAAAATATTTGTAACTATTACACTTGTAAATTGTAAAAAATTAATATGTGTGAAAGCATTATTCTTTCATATATGAGAAAATCCTATATCACTGTTGATATAGGATTTTTTATAAAATAAAAACTCACGAACTTT
>CASFOW010000042.1 GCA_949296705.1 uncultured bacterium | reverse complement strand
GTAAATGAAAATGATCGATTTACGGTAAGCGAAGAGAATGGAAATGGAGCTTTAACATATCCAGTAGCATTATTAACCGCCGATGAGATAGCGTATGCTGGAGGAGTCAGATTGAAAGGCAATAGTAGTTATTATTTATATACAGGTAATTATTCTTGGTGGTCCTTGTCGCCTTACTACTTCAATGGTGTTAATGCGGGCGTGTTCCACGTGTTCTCGGCTGGCTACCTCAACGACGGCAGCTACGTCTACAACTCGGGCGGCGTTCGGCCTGCGGTTTCACTACGGCCTGGAGTAAAGGTAACAAGTGAAGGAGACGGGACAATGGAGAATCCATACATAGTGGTAGAATAGGGAAATAATGACCCTTTCGACTTTGCCTTCTTTTCAAACTTATTTGTAAGGGATAGATGATTAAGAAAAAATTGACGCATGTTTAAATGGTGTCAATTTTTTGCTTTTGAAAATAACTTGTTATATAAAAAAATAAGTAAGTAGTAACATGTTTATGGGTAAGGGTAATTTGGAATAGGAAAAGTTGGTAATTTAGGGTACTTTTAAAGAAGAGAAAATCATGATATACTAAAATAGGAAAACAGGTGTAGTAATGAAAAAAAGAAAGAAGAAATGGATATTTATTGCTTTAGCAAGTATACTCGTGATTTTAGCTATTAGTGTAATGATTATTCTTACTAATGATCAATTAAGGTTTAAGTTTTCCTATGGAATAATGAATTATATTCCTTACGAAAATGGCGAAAAAATAGTCATTGATATTCCCTTTAATAATGGAATAAAATATTTAGAAGGTAAAGAAATCATCGATATCTTTACTACTGGAACAGGTATTATTTACCTTGGATATAGTAGTTGTCCATGGTGTCGAAATATCATTGAACCTTTAATTGAAGTGGCGAAAGAGAATGATATTGATACTATCTATTATGTGAACACTTATGATAATGAATTTGATGATATTAGTAGTGAACTCATGGAATTATTAGATGATTATTTACGAGTAGATGAAGAAACGAATCAGAAAGTACTAGCAACACCAGATGTTTATTTTATTAAGGATGGAAAAATCAAAGCCCATCATATCAGTACTGTTGAAAGTTATCGTAATCCATATCGTGGTATGAACGATGATCAAATCAAAGAGTTAAAAGCAATTTATCAAGCAGGAATCGAGGAGATAAAATGAAAAATGAAAAATTAAGAATTGTTTTTATGGGAACTCCAGAATTTAGTCTCCCTGTTTTAGAGGCATTAATAGAAAATTATCAAGTAGTGGGTGTAGTCACTCAACCAGACAAGGAAGTAGGACGTCATCATGAAATCAAACCAACCCCAGTTAAAGAAGTAGCTTTGAAACATAAGATTTCTGTTTTTCAACCTCAAAAAATCAAGAAAGAGTATCAAAATATTTTGGACTTAAAAGCAGATCTGATTGTTACTTGTGCTTATGGTCAGATGATACCAAAAGAAATTTTAGAAGCTCCCCAATATGGCTGTATCAATGTCCATGCCTCTCTTTTACCTAAATTACGTGGTGGGGCACCTATTCATCGAGCGATTATCAATAATGAGGCAAGAACCGGAGTTACCATTATGTATATGGTGGAAAAAATAGATGCCGGAGATATCCTTGCTCAAATAGATACCCCAATTTATAAAGACGATAATGTTGGTACTCTTCATGACCGGTTAAGTAGTATGGGGGCTAAGTTATTAATAGAAACCATTCCTGACTTAGTTAGTGGAAACATTAAACCAATTCCCCAAAAGGAAGAAGAGGTAACTTATGCTTGGAATATTAAGCGTGAAGAAGAAAAAATCGATTTTAACAAGCGAACAATCGATATCTACAACCAAATTCGAGGCCTTAATCCTTGGCCAGGCGGGTATGCGCTGTTAGAGGGAAAAGTGGTTAAAATCTACGAAGCAAGAATTAGTGACAGTTTCTTTACAACAAAGAAGAATGGGGAAATTGGTAAAATTTACGAAGACGGAATTGGTATCAGTACTAAAGATGGTGAAATCATCGTCACCAAATTACAACCAGACGGTAAACGTAAAATGTTAGCCAAAGAATATCTAAATGGAGTTCATGAAGAGGATTTACTGGGAAAAGTATTTAATGAGGAGTAGAGTATAATGAAAAAAGAGGATTGGCAAGCCTTATTAAAAAAATGTTTTGGTAAAGAAAAAGATGAGCGACTTCACGCGATAGCTATGCTTATTATTTGGGGAATTTTTATATTGATTCTGGTGATTATGATTCGGTTAAGTCCTACTTCCGATGAGCAAACTACTACCCCTAATGATAACAAAGATAATCAAAATCAAGTAGAAAATCCAACCCCCGATATTGGAAATAATAACGATAATAATACTTCAAATGATCCTACCGAATCTTTTGAAGTAAATTTTAGCTATATCTATACTGTGACCAATAATGGTGTTCAAGAAGTAGTTACAGGTAAAAAGATCGACGAGAAAGAAATATTTACCATTATTACGAAAGAAGGAAGTAATAGTTATGCCAAATTAAGTAATAACTACCTTCAAAAAGAAAATGGAGAATATCACATTGTCGAAAGTCCTAGTCCTAATCTTATCTACTGTGATGTCGAAGATATCTCTTACTTGACAGAAATAGGCACTTTAACGGCACAGGGAAATGTCTATACTTATCAAGTACCAGTCATACAAATTGTCAAAATATATAACCCAACTTTTGATACGACTTCAATCGATTCTAACTTAACAGATACGATCACGCTAACTACTGAAAATGGTACACTAAAAACAATCAAGGCAAACTATAATAACTATTTCACAACAGTAAGCGGACAGCTATCTACTTTGACTATAGAAATGGAATTTAGCCAAGTAGGAACAACGGAAGATTTTGAAGTTACCCTTGGTAGCTAGTTATATTTCTTTACACTTTACTTGACAACTAAAAAAGATTATCTTTAAAGGTAATCTTTTTCTATGCTATAATTATGGTGTGGAAGTGGATATATGGAAAGTATTTATAACAAAACAATGTCAGAACTAGAAGATTACTTTTTAGCAAAGCAAGATAAAAAATTTCGAGCAGTTCAAGTGTTTGAATGGCTCTATCAGAAAAAAGTAACGACCTTTGAAGAAATGTCCAATTTAAAAAAAGAAGTCATTGCTAGATTAGAAGCAGATTTTTCAATTTCAAGTATTTCCATAAAGAAAATAGAACGAGATCAAGATGTCAGTAAATATTTATTTTCTCTACAAGATGGAGAAAAAATCGAAGCTGTTTTAATGAATCATCACTATGGAAATAGTCTCTGTATATCTACCCAAGTAGGATGCAACATGGGCTGTAAATTCTGTGAGAGTGGCCGTTTAAAAAAAGTACGTAACTTAGAAACCGCCGAAATGGTAGAACAAATTTTAAAAGTTGAGCAAGAAGAACAAGTACGAATTAGTCATGTTGTAGTCATGGGAATTGGTGAACCATTCGATAACTATGACAATTTAGTGAAATTTATAGAAATCATTAATCATCCTAAAGGTTTAGCTTTAGGTAGTCGTCATATTACCGTATCTACTTGTGGAATTATTCCCAAAATAAAAGAGTTTTCCAATTTGCCATATCAAGTAAATTTAGCGATTAGTCTTCATGCTCCAAATAATGAGATAAGAAACAGTATTATGCCTATCAATAAAGTGTATACTATAAATGAATTAATGCTTGTCTTAAAAGATTACGTAAAAAAGACGAATCGCCGCGTTACTTTCGAATATATATTGTTAAAAGGAATTAATGATAGAGAAACTGATGCCTTAGAACTAGCCAACTTGGTAAAAGATTTAACCTGTTATGTCAATTTAATCCCTTATAACGAAACCAATAATTTAAGTTTTAAACGAAGTGATTATGAATCGATCACTAAGTTTTATGATATACTAAAAAAGAATAAAATAAACGCTACGATTAGAAAAGAGTTCGGTTCCAATATCAGTGCAGCTTGTGGTCAATTAAGGAGTAAAAAGGAGGACTAATATGAAATCATTTTGTTTAACAGATACCGGTAAAGTACGAGATCATAATGAAGATAGTGTTATCATCGTCAGAAACAAAAACAATGATTATCTATTAGCAGTATCAGATGGAATGGGTGGTCATTCAGCTGGAGAAGTTGCCTCATCTATTGCCATTAGTTATCTAGGTAAACATTTTCAAGAGACTTTTTTAAATATGAGTAAAGATCAAGCTATCGAGTGGTTAAGAAATAGTGCGACAGAAATTAATCATTTAATTTTTAGCTATGCCGATGATCATCCTGAAAGTAAAGGAATGGGGGCAACTTTAGTCGTAGCCATTAACACCAAAGATTATGTTTTGTATGGAAATATTGGCGATTCTAGTGGCTTTGTGATGAAAGATGGTAAACTTCATAAAATAACTTATGATCATACTTTAGTTAATTTATTAGTCACAGCTGGAGAACTTACCAAAGAAGAAGCTAAAGATCATCCGAAAAAAAATGTATTGATGAAAGCTTTAGGTGCGACCAAAAATATTGATATGGATATTTTTGATTGCGATACTTCTGTGAGTGGTTTATTTCTTTGTAGTGATGGATTGACCAATATGTTAGAAGAAGAACAAATTGAAAGAGTATTGCTCAGTGATTTGACAATTGAAGATAAATTGATTAAACTTGTACATAAAGCAAATAATCGAGGAGGAACAGACAATATTTCCATCGCATACCTGATTAGAGAGGAAAATGAGGAAGGTGAAGTATAATGATAGAAAAGGGGCAGAAAATTAATGATCGTTATGAGATTATTAAAAGTATAGGCGAAGGTGGTATGGCGAATGTCTATCTAGCTTATGACACTATCTTAGATAGAAGAGTAGCAATAAAAGTATTACGTGGAGATTTATCTGGCGATGAGAAGTTCGTCAGACGTTTTCAACGGGAAGCCTTATCTGCATCGTCCCTATCTCATCCAAATATTGTCGAAATGTACGATGTAGGTGAAGATAATGGCTTGTATTACATCGTTATGGAATATATTGAAGGAAAAACACTTAAACAATTAATTAAGAAAAGGGGAAGCCTAACTCTAAGTGAAGCAATTGATATTATGCTTCAGCTTACTGATGGTATTTCTCATGCCCATGATAGTTATATTATTCATCGTGATTTAAAACCACAAAATATTATGATCCGAGAAGATGGTTCGATAAAAATTACTGATTTTGGTATCGCTATGGCCTTAAATTCAACCCAGTTAACTCAGACAAACTCTGTAATGGGTTCGGTTCATTATCTTCCACCAGAACAAGCGAGTGGTAAGGGATCGACAATTCGTAGTGATATTTATTCAATGGGAATTTTATTTTATGAATTATTGACCGGTCAATTACCTTTTAAAGGGGATAACGCTGTTGAAATTGCCTTAAAACAAATGCGTGATGATATTCCAAGTATCAGAAAAAAGAATCCTGCTATACCACAGAGTGTCGAAAATGTTATCTTAAAAGCAACGGCCAAGAATCCAAAGAATCGTTATGCGGATGCCAAAGAGATGCATGCTGATTTACTTACAGTATTAAATGATGAGCGAATGAACGAAGAAAAAATAGTTTTTAAGTATCCAGAACATGAAATTGATGATAATACGAAAAATATTACAGTAGTAAAAAAGAAAACGGAAGAAAAAATTCAAGAAGCTAAAGAAGATAAAAAAGGTAAAGAAGATAAAGAGGAGAAAGAAGTAAAAGAAGAAGAGAAAGAAGAACAGACCGTTGAAGACAAGAGTTTAAAAAGAACGAACCGAATTGTATGGATTCTAGCTTCTCTATTTACTTTAATCGTAATCGGCGTCGTAACCGTATTCCTTGTTGTTCCTTATTTTTCAAGAACCCCAGATATTGAAGTACCAGATGTATCGAATTTATCTGTTGTAGAAGCAGAAAGAAAATTAAAAGAAGAAGGTTTTGAAGTTGCCGTTGAAACGAAAAAAGAAGAAAATGCAACTATTGAAGCAGGAAAAGTGATAAAAACTTCGCCGTCCGCCGGAAGAACGGTTAAAGAAGGTACAGTGATTACTTTATATGAATCTCTTGGACAAGAAAAATACGAAGTAGTCGATTTAACAGGTGAAAACGCTGAAGCACAAAAAGAGATTCTAGAAGCGATGTATGGGTTAAAAGTAGAGATTGAAAAGAAAGCTGTAGATAACCCAGATGATTATGATGAAGGAGAAATTATTGATCAAAGTGTTGATGTGGGTAGCACCTTAGTAAAAGGAGATTCGATTATACTTTATGTACCGGATATCGAAGATGTTTATCCTGATATGGTCGCTGATGGCTGGACAGTTGAAGATGTTGAAGCATTCTGTGAAAAATATAATATTAAATTAACTGTCGATTATGAGGCAACCGCACAGTATACAGAAGGAACGTTAATTAGTCAATCGCGTTCACCAAAAACACCGATTATATCTGGATCAACCTTAAAAATCGTAGTAGCAGAAAAACCAAATGTAACAACACCAACGCCAACGCCTACACCTGATGATGAGTTGGATGAAGAAGAACCATCAACTTCTCCATCACCGACACCATCAACTTCGCCAACACCATCACCATCATCAAAACAATAAACAGGGGGATAAATGAAAGGTCAAATTGTTAAAATTGTAAGTAATTTATGTTCAGTCGAGTGTGAAGGTCAAGTGTTTGAATGCACACCTAGAGGCAAATTCCGTAATCAAAAAATTAGCCCCGTCGTCGGGGACTTTGTCGAATTTGAAGAAGAAAACAAATACTTGTTAGATATCTTACCACGTAAGAACTATCTGGAACGTCCACTCGTTGCTAATATCGATCAGGGACTTTTAGTAACTAGTGTAAAAAGTCCCGATTTTTCTACAAATTTATTAGATAAATTGTTAACTGTGATGGAGTATCATCAAATTACACCAATTATTTGTGTAACCAAGTGGGATCTACTAACAGGAAAAGAAAAAAAAGAAATCAAAAAGATTTTAAAATACTATCAAAAAATCGGTTATAAAGTGATCTATAATCACAAATTAGGTCAAGTAAAAAAAATATTCAAAAATAAAACCACAGTCTTGACAGGTCAAACTGGAGCTGGAAAATCTACTTTGATTAATAAATTAGACCCTCACTTTCATTTAGAAACTGGAGAAATCTCTAAAGCATTAGGAAGAGGAAAACATA
The DNA here is from genome assembly GCA_949296705.1 of uncultured bacterium. Taxonomy (GTDB): domain Bacteria; phylum Bacillota_I; class Bacilli_A; order RF39; family UBA660; genus Alloscybalousia. Next base: position 83,943 of record CASFOW010000042.1, on the reverse strand, counting down.
CGACTAGACATGTAGAACTTCTCCATTTATGTAAGGGTAAAGTATTAGATACACCAGGCTTTTCGCAGTTAGATTTTCAAGAAGTACCAGATGAAGATTTAAGGGATACTTTTATTGAATTTCAAAAATACCCCTGTCCATATAAAGACTGTATGCATTTATCAGAAAAAGAATGTCAGGTTAAGGCTAATGTTAAAAATGGAAAAATTTTAGCGAGCCGTTATGAAAATTATCAGAAATTAATGAAGAAAAGTAGGTGGTAAAATGAAAGTATCTGCTTCTTTTCTAACTTGCAGAAAGATAGAAAAAGCAATAGAGAAACTATCGCTTACCGATGTCGACTATATTCATGTCGACTTTGTTGATAATACTTTCTGTCAAGGAAGAAAAATTCCCATTCGAAAACTAAAAAAAATATATCGTTACACAACAAAACGTCTAGATGTTCACTTAATGGTGAATAAACCCAAAAAATATATTAAACAATTTGTAAAATTAAATACTGAAATGATTACTTTTCCAATTGAAATCGATAAAGATATCGAAAAGAATTTAAATTTGATTAAAAAATATGGATTAAAATGTGGTCTATCTATTAATCCTGATACCAATTTACATTTATTAGAAAAATGGATAAACCAAATTGATCTTATTCTGGTAATGGGAGTAAATCCTGGTTATGGAGGTCAAGAGTTCATTCCTGAGGTGAAAAATAGAGTGGCGATTATTAGAAAAATGATTACTGAACACCAAACAAGGACTCTTTTAAGTATAGATGGTGGAATTAACCAAGAAACGGCTAAGGAAGTTTCTCCTTTTGTCGATATTATGGTAAGTGGTTCCTATATCACTAGTAGTGATGACTATCAAGAACAAATTGATATCTTGCGGGGAAAAGAAAAAAAAGAGAATAATGATAATATAGAAGTAAATGAAAAAAATGAAAATCTAGTTCAGAGACAAACTGAAATTTAGATTTTCATTCTTTTTGTAAATAACCAAAAATAAGTGATTATTCACTTACTTCTTCGATTTTTTCATCTTTTCTAGAAGTTCTAATTTCTCTTGCACTAAGTCTTACTTTAGTACCATCTTCTAAAGTAACAGTTTGAAGATTGACTCCTTGTTTTTTTCTAGTAGCATTTAATGCATGAGAACGTTTATTTCCAAATAAAGGCTTCTTATTCGTAACTTTAACTGCCATAGTCTTTTTCCTCCTTTGATACATGTTTTAACTTGCGCTTATAACTTTATCATAGATTGAACAATAAGTCAAATAAAACAAGTAAAAAACTATTGACAATGAGATAGGGGAAAAAATATATCTTTGTGATATCTGAAAGTAATAGTCAAAAAAATAAGTTCTTATTATTTTTAACTATTATTCTCTAGTACATCATTAGTTATTTAAATGACAGTTACTGCCATTTTATTGCATTTTCATAAAAAAACGATATAATAAGAAAAACGCAAAGTTAAAGAGGATGAACCAAGAGGTGGCCAAAATTTATTGTAACAATAATATTAGCGGGCTTTTAATCTGAATTTTTGAAATATAGATTCACTTTTATTTAGATTTATTCAAGATAAGAAATAATAATTATTTTTCTAGGATTAAAATTTAAGATAAGATTATTAGGCTCTACTTAGTTTTGAAATTTTATAGGAAAAGTCACCTGTAATATATAACAAAAAAAATAAAAATTTATGCTTAGAAAAAGAAGTAGAATCAATACTTTTGTGGTAAAATATGAATAGACTGGAGGGGAACTATGTACGTACCATTATATATAAAAACAAATTATTCTTTGTTATCTAGTATGATTAAAATTGATACGTTAATCGAAAGAGCCAAAGAAAATCATTTTTCCTCTCTAGCTATCACCGATAATAATATGTTTGGAACAATGGAATTTTATCAAAAGTGTAAGGCGGCGGGGATTCATGCTATTATCGGTTTAGAATTAGAAGTAGAAAATGATATTATTTTATTATATGCGAAAAATTATCGAGGTTATCAAACATTAATTAAATTATCTACAATTCAAAGTGAACGTAAAGTATCTTTTGGTGATATAGAAAATCTTCACGAGGAAGTAATTGCTATTGTTCCTTTTGATAGTCATAATTCTTTGGATAAAATCAAAAAAATAATCAAAGAGGAAGACTGCTTCTTAGGATATAAAGATAAACAACAAGAAATAGAGGCTAGAAAAATAACTTCTCAAGTCATCTACCTCAATAAAACTTTATATTTAGATCCAGAAGAAAATGAATATTTAAAATATTTATACATGATTAGAGATGGTAAGACAATTGCCGAAACTTTAGATTATGATTTATTAAATCATGAATTACGTCTTGAAGAAGTTTATGAATATTCGACGAATCAAGGCTTATTTCAAACGGAGAAAATAGCTAGTTCTTGTGATTTGGAATTTCCGCAAGCAGAATTATTACTTCCTATTTTTGAAACGGGAAAAGAAATGACTTCAGATGAGTACTTAGCTAATTTAGCCAAAATAGGACTTAACCGAAGACTAAGTGGTGAAGTAAGCGAAGTATACAGTAAACGTTTAAGTTATGAATTATCCGTAATTGAAAAAATGGGATTTTCTAATTATTTTTTAGTTGTGTACGACTTTATTAAATACGCGAAGAAAAATAAAATTCTAGTTGGACCAGGTAGAGGGAGTGGAGCAGGTTCTCTTGTTTGTTATTCAATTGGAATAACAGATATTGACCCTATAAAATATGATCTTCTCTTTGAACGCTTTTTGAACCCAGAACGAATAAGCATGCCTGATATCGATACTGATTTTCCAGATATTTACCGTGATAAAGTTATTGATTATGTTGTAGATAAGTACGGAAAAAAAAGAGTAAGTGGCATCGTTACTTTTGGTACCTTGGCCGCAAAACAAGCCTTACGAGACGTCGCAAGAGTCTTAAATGTTCCAAGCTTTCAGATTGATTTGATTACTAAAAGAATTCCTAATTTTACCAAGTTAAAGTTACTAGACTTTTATCGTCAAGACCAAGAGTTAAGACAGTTAATTGATAGTGAGAAAAAACTTCAACTTATGTTTAAAGTTGCTTGTCATATAGAAGGCTTCCCAAGACATACCTCATCTCACGCGGCTGGAATTGTTATGTGTAAAAAAGACTTAGATGAAGTTATTCCGTTAACCAAAAGTGATGATATGTATTTAACGGGATTTTCTATGGAATATTTAGAGCCATTAGGATTATTAAAAATGGATTTTCTAGGACTTAGAACATTAACAACGATTATGCACATCATGGAATTAATTGCTGAAAAAGAACATATCCATATTGATTTTAACCGCATTCCTCTAGATGACAAAAAAGTACTAACACTATTTCAAAAAGCAGACACAACAGGAATTTTCCAGTTTGAATCAGAGGGGATGAGAAATTTTTTACGAAATTTAGAACCCAATAGTTTTGAAGATATTTTCGCAGCGATTGCTTTATTTAGACCGGGTCCTGCTAGTAATATCGATTCTTACATCCGTAGAAAAAAAGGTCAAGAAGAAATTACTTATCTAGATCCATCCCTAGAAGCAATTTTAAAAAGTACCAAAGGAATTATCATCTATCAAGAACAGATTATGCAAATTGCGAATCAATTAGCGGGATATACTTTAGGTGAGGCGGACATTTTAAGAAAAGCAATGAGTAAAAAGAAAAGCGATGTCTTAAAAAACGAAGAAGAAAAATTTATTAGACAAAGTGTTATGCGTGGTCATGATAAAGAAATTGCTAAACAAATATTTGATTTGATTTTAAACTTTGCTAATTATGGATTCAATCGTTCGCACTCTGTTGCCTATTCTTTAATTGCTTATAAGATGGCTTATCTTAAAGTATACTTCCCTAAATATTTTTATAGCAGTCTTTTAACTTCTGTAATTGGTAGTGAGACAAAGACCAAAGAATATATCAACGAAATTAAAGCCAAAAAGATCGCAATCAAAAAGCCTTGTATCAACAATAGTGGTAAAGAATATGTCGTTGAATCTGATGGAATTAGATATCCCTTATCAGGAATAAAAAATGTTGGTCTAGTATCAGTAGATGTAATTATTCAAAATCAGCCTTATACGGATCTTTTCGATTTTGTCCAAAAAACCGCCGGAAAAATATATAGTAAAATCGTAGAGTCGCTGATTGATGCCGGATGTTTTGACACTTTTGGTTACAATCATAATACTCTTCATCACAACCTTGATAGTATTATGAATTATGCTGAATTAGTAAAAGACTTAGATAGTGAATATGTACTAAAGCCAGAAATAGAAATCGTAGAAGAATACAGTAAAGAATATTTAATTAGTAAAGAAAAAGAATTATTTGGTTTCTATTTAAGTAATCACCCAGTTACCTTTTATAAAGCTAAATATTCCAATATTATTTCCTTGGATCAAATTCAAAACTATTATAATCAAAGAGTTAATGTCATTATCTTGATTGATAAAGTACGGACAATAAAAACTAAAAATGGCGATGAGATGATGTTTATTTGGGGAAGTGATGAGTATCAAGCTATGGACTTTACCCTTTTTCCTAAAGTATATCAACGTTATTTAAATTTATCGTTACAAAGTAATATGATTGTAAAAATATTTGGTCGAGTAGAGAGAAGATATGACAAATTCCAAATCATCGTCGATAGTATAGAATGGTTAAATCAACAAAATAAACATGAGTAAAGGAGTAAAAAATGGCACACCCAACCGAAGAAGAGTACCGAGAAGCGTATAGAAAGTGGCTTCAACAACATCCTGGAAAAACGGGGGGCGGATATTCCACAAAGCGCAGTCGTAGAAGTAAATGGAAAACAAATTAGATTAGGAACTAGAATTAATCATATGAAGTATTACCCGGAACGTTATTTAGATAACCTGGAGTTTTGGTAATCAACTGGTGCGCTTGAAGATAAAAGCGAACGAAAAGAGAAAAAATATCGTCAGGCGGCGTTAATCTGGGAAAAGGAAAATAAAAAAGATCTCTCCCAAATAACAACCAACGCATCAGTCTATATTAAAGAATTTGGCACCGTAAATATTGGTTATTATCTTAGTGTAATGAGAAGAATATATAAGATGCAAAAACAAGGAAAATCATGTGAAGGTAGGAAACCATTATCTTCCGAACAAATCAAATGGTGGAGTGCGGAAGGAATGATCTGGGATGATGTTTGGAGCCATAAAAAGAAAGCTGAGCCACCTCGCCATCAAGCCTTTGTAAAGAATACCAACTTTTAGAAAACGAAAAGTATGAACTAGATAATATCTTAGAACAGTTCTTTATCGATTACGAAACTTTTTGTTTAATATTAGAAGAAAAACTAAGTAAAAAAATAGTTAATAAAAATCTAGAAAACAAAACTATAAAAATATTTTGTAAGAATAGTGGTTATAATGAAGAGATCTTGACCAATGTAGTCAAATTTAAACAACTTTTTCCAGATGAATCCTTTGAACAAATACTAACAAGAAGTATAAAAGAAAATACTAAAGGAAAAGAAATCCCAGCTTGGATTATGGAAAAGTATACTCCATATGTGATAGAAATTTTAAAATATTTAAACTTTCCTGTAAAACAAATTATCACCTTAATGAAACAAGAAATTCTTCCATTAGAAGAAGTGATTACTCTTCAAATGATTAATGATGAAAATGTTGAGAAACAAGATAAAAAATGGTTAACGATGACAACCAAATATTTAGTAAATTTACTGTTAGAAAGTCAAAATACCGAAACAGTTAAAGTAATTAGTGACTTCTTGATTGGGATAAAAGAACATAAACTAACTAATGAAGAGGAAAAGTATTTAACAGACTTGTCTCTTAGGATATTTCATAGAATCAGATTGTTTCAAATATACGAAGTAGGATTAGAAACTGATGGAAAGAAAAAACTAAAAAAAATGAGAGAATATCATTTTTCACCAGAAGACATTGAAGAAGTTTATTGTCTCTCTTTAAGTTTTTATAACGTCAAAAATAATGAGCAAGAAATGGATAAGGATAGATCAGATTTACTTCGTCAATGTATCATTGATTGGAGATATTATTCCCAAGAAGAAAAAGTTCAAATGATTGAAAATTATCATTTCACTGAAGAAGAAATTAATTATATAAATACTACTAGACAAAAAATAGATCATATGATATCTAAAGTTAAAAAAATAGGAAAAATGTGTTGAAAATCTAAAGAAGAAAACTTTCCAAAATAGGGATAGTATGATATATTTATATATATGATGAGGATGTGGGTATATGAAATTAACATTTGAAACAAACGACTATCTGCTAACCTGGAATTTATTATACGGAGCTTCTATTTCACCTAAAATTCATGCTACTAAACAAAAATTATGGTCTGCCTATAAAAAACAATACAATGCTGGTATGAAAGATAAAGATGAGATGCTTCAAGATATCAAAAATTACATTCCTGATGATGATACTTTATATAATTTAATATTTGAAACAGATGTATTTGAAATACTAAAGAAAAGTGCCGAAAAACATCGTCTGACTTTGATGAAAGTATGGGATGAAAAGAAAAAAGAAGTTAATCAATATTTAAAAGAGATCTTACGTTTTCCACTAGCAGATAATTATAATATATTAGTTCTTTGTCCGGAAATGGATAGTGTTCTAATCTCTAAAACGACAAAAACCAGTATTGGTTGGGGCTTTAAAAAAGATACAGAAGATCAGTATATGGCTCTTTCCAATATTCTCTATACATTAATTAAAAATGAAGTAGGAGATTTTGAAAAGGAATACAAAGAAATTGTTCAAGCTATCTTAGAATTAGCAATTCATAATGAACTTTATACAAGACTAGTAAATAATTCCAATTATTTAGAAGGGGATCATACCTTGATGTATTTAAAGCGTCAGATCTATCCTTATTGGCTAATGTATTTAGGATGTGATCGGGAAGATATGACTCATTATATGATGCGGGATAAAATTGCATTTGATATCGATAATTACACAATGGAAACGGCATTAAAAAAAGTGGATTTATATGAGTTTATCCGTTTTTGTATAAAAAATCAAAAACATATTATCCGAATTAATAATTTAGAAATAATATAGATTTCATTCTTCGTGAAATCTATTTTAATAGGGGGAAGAAGTATGACAGAAGATAAAATAACTATTTTATTTGAACAACTAAAACTAACCGATGAAGAAAAAAGTCATTTTCAAGGATTGTCATTAGAAAAAGTACTAGTAAATCCTAAAAATAGCTGTTGGACATTTCTATTAGGTAGTGAAGGAATCTTACCACCAGAAGATTATCAATTACTAAAAGAAAAAGGAAAAAAAGCTTTTGAACATATTAAACAAGTTGTCTTTAAGATTAATCCCCATCATCCATCTTTTGACTATTTACCTAATTATTATAAACAGACATTAGTTGAAGTAAAAGATATTTTGATATTTGCGCCTGCTTTTGAGGAAAACTTAATTGAACAAAATGGCGAATATAAAATCGAAGTGACGAACGCTGAAGAAGAAAAAGAAGTACATACTTTTTTACCTAAATTAAATTATCTATTAAACTTAGCGGGATTTACTTCACCATTAACTACTTTACTTAATGAAGAGAAAAAGGAACTAGTTCGTCAAAAAATAAAAGATGAATTGCATGAAGCAATGACTACGATTCCGCCAGTCGTGGAAGTAGAAAAACCTACTGTTGAGAAGAAAAACTATAGTAATAATGGTGAGAAACAACCTTATCGTCGCCCTGCTAAAAAAGAGGATGATCCTAATGTAATATTGGGGCGTAAAATTGGCGATAAACCAATATCGATGAAAAGTATTGTTGGTGAAAGTGATAATATTACCGTAGAAGGATATGTTTTTGGTGTTGATTACTTTGAGTCAAGTAAAACCGATTTTAAAATCATCACTTTAAAACTAACTGATTATAGCGATAGTATTTATGCTAAAGTTTTTGTTCGTGGTGATGAAGAATATGCCCGTCTTTCTAAAGAATTAAAAGCGGGAAAATGGTTTGTTATTAGAGGATATACCAAAAATGATCAATTTTCTAAGGAATTAGTATTGAATGTACGGGATATATGTATTCTAGAACGCCAAGTCGAAGAAATAAAAGATACTTATGAAGAAAAAAGAGTAGAATTACACGCCCATACGATGATGAGTCAGATGGATGGTGTAGTTGATGAGGTTAAATTAGTGAAACAGGCAATGAAGTGGGGTCATCGTGGAATTGCGATTACAGACCATAATGGTTGTCAAGCTTTTCCTCATGTCTACAATACCGTAACCGATTATAATAAAGGAAAAGAAGAACAAGATAAATTTAAAGCAATCTATGGAACGGAACTTACTTTAATTGATGATAGTGTCGATATTGTTATTCGTGGCGATGATAGAGATCTACTTGCAACTACCTATGTTGTTTTCGACTTTGAAACAACAGGATTTAATGCCGGTGGCGAAGATACGATTATCGAAATTGGTGCAGTAAAGATAAAAAATGGTGAGATTATCGAACGATTTGATGAACTTGTTAATCCTGGGAAACCATTAAGTGCCAAAATTACCGAGGTGACCAACATTACTGATCAGATGTTAATCGGTAAAGATAATGAAGAAAATGCCGTTCGTCGTTTTATTGAATGGTATGGGGATTTACCTATGGTTGCGCACAATGCAAAGTTTGATACTTCTTTCTTAGAAATGGCCATAAAAAAATACGGACTAAAAAAATTAACTAATCCCATCATAGATACGCTTGAACTTTCTAGAACATTAGATACGAATTATGCTCGTCATAGCTTGAGTGCCTTAGTCAAACGATACGATGTACCTTGGGATGAAGATGCCCATCACCGTGCGGATTACGATGCCGAAGGAACAGCATTAGTTTTTCATAAAATGTTAAAAAAGCTAAGTGATAGAAACTTTGAAACGATAGCGGATTTAAACAATCTAGTTTCTAAAGAAGAAATTCATAAATATGGGCGTAGTTACCATGTGAATTTATTAGCCAAAAATAAAACTGGGCTTAAAAACTTGTTTAAAATTATCAGTTTAGCTAATACAAAGTATCTCTACAAAACACCAAGAATCTTACGTAGTGAAATCGAAAATCATCGCGAAGGATTACTAGTAGGAAGTGGTTGCTATGAAAGTGAAGTATTTAAAGAAGCAAGAAGTAAATCTGATGAAGAGTTAACCAATATTATCAATTTTTATGATTATGTCGAAGTTCAACCACCAGAGTGTTATGACCATTTAATTCAAATGCATGATTTTGATAATGAAGAACAATTATTGGAAAATATAAAGAAGGTAATTCGTGTAACGAAGGATAGTGGCAAATTAATCGTCGCAACCGGAGATGTTCACCATTTGAAGCGAGAAGATAAAATATACCGTGAAATTATTGTCAATCAGAAAGTTCCAGGTGGAGGTAGACATCCATTAGCGAAAAGTGATATTACTGACATTCCAAGTAATCATTTTAGAACGACTGATGAAATGATGGAAGATTTTTCCTTCCTAGATGATGTAACAAGACAAGAAATTGTAATTACAAATCCAAATAAAATCTTAGATATGGTAGAAGAAATCGAAGTAATTATCGATACCGGTGGTATTCCTTTTTCTCCTGCTATTGATCGAAGTGTAGAAACCGTAACAGAATTAGTATATACAAAGGCTTCTTCTTGGTATGGGGATCCATTACCATTTAATATTGAAGAGCGAATTGCGAAAGAGTTATATGGTGATTTATTAATTGATGTTATTAAAAAAGAAGTAGCAAAGAAAGATCTAAGCAAAGAAGAAGCAGTGAAAGAACTGTATCGCAATTTACATGAGGTGATTTTAGCTGGATTTGATCAAGTAAAGGATCTGGTTTGGAAAGATTTAAAAGAAAATGATCCAGACTTAACCGATGCTGATCGAGAAAAAACATTAAAAAAGAAATTAGGTGGTGTTATCGGTGGAGGATTTGACGTTATCTATCTGATTGCTCAAAAGTTAGTTAAGCATTCAAACGATGATGGTTATCTTGTTGGTTCACGTGGTTCGGTAGGATCAAGTTTCGTCGCAACAATGATGGGAATTACGGAGGTTAACCCACTTCCTGCCCATTATTTATGTCGTAATGAGGAATGTAAATATTCTGAATTTATCAACGAAAATGGCGAAGCCTATGGTAAAGAATATTCAAGCGGATATGACTTGCCAGATAAAATTTGTCCTAAATGTGGTAAACCATTAGGAAAAGAAGGACAGGATATGCCATTTGCGACTTTCCTTGGATTTAATGCTGATAAAGTTCCCGATATTGACTTGAACTTCTCGGGCGAATATCAATGGAAAGCCCACGAGTATACGAAAGTATTATTTGGTGTTGACAATGTATATCGAGCCGGAACCATTGGTACTGTTGCCGAAAAAACTGCCTTTGGTTACGTAAAAGGATATCTTGAAGAACATGGAATTACCAATATGCGTACCGCAGAGATCGAACGACTTGCTTTAGGTTGTACAGGGGTGAAAAGGACGACAGGCCAACATCCAGGTGGTATTGTTGTTATTCCTGGATATATGGATGTCTTTGATTTTACTCCATTCCAGTATCCAGCTGATGATCCAACAAGTTTATGGCGAACGACCCACTTCGATTACCATGCTATCGATCAAGATGTATTAAAACTAGATATACTAGGACACGATGATCCGACGGTATTAAGAATGCTTCAAGATTTATCCGGAATCGACGTGACAACATTACCAGTTAGCGATGAAAAAGTATTAAGCTTACTTTGTAGTCCTGAAGCGCTTGGCGTAACTGAAGAACAAATCATGTGTCCAACTGGAACCTTAGGCTTGCCAGAAATGGGAACCAAGTTCGTTATTAATATGTTGGTAGAGACTAAGCCTAAAACATTTTCTGAATTAGTAAAAATCTCAGGTTTATCCCATGGAACTGATGTTTGGGCAGGAAATGCTAGTGAATTAATTGAAAATAACGTTGTTCCTTTTAAGGAAGTTATTGGGTGTCGTGATGATATCATGGTCAACTTAATGAACTGGGGAATGGAACCAAAACGAGCTTTCAAAATTATGGAGTTTGTCCGTAAAGGAAAAGCCAGTAAAGATCCAGAGACTTGGAAAGGAATGGCAGAAGACATGAAAAAAGCGAATGTTCCTGATTGGTATATTGAGTCATGTCGTAAAATCAAATACATGTTTCCGAAAGCCCATGCTTGTGCTTATGTTATGTCAGCTTTACGAATCGCTTGGTTCAAAGTTTATCAGCCTAACCGTTATTATGCTGCTTATTTCTCTGTAAGGGAAAGCGACTTTGACATCGAATGCATGATGAAAGGGTATAATTCAATTAGAAAGAGAATCGAAGATTTAACAGAGAAAGGATTCGAAGCAACGAATAAAGAAACTAACATTTTAGAGTGTTTAAAAAATGCTTTAGAAGCAAGTGCTCGAGGAATAAAATTTGCATCTATTGATATTTACAAAAGTGATGCTGAACGTTTTAAAATCGATGAAGATGATGAAATGACTTTGATTCCACCATTTCGTTGTATTGATGGACTAGGTGGAGCAGTAGCTAGTGGTATCGTAAAAGAGCGAGAAGAAAAAGCCTTTTTAAGTATTGAGGATTTACAAAAACGTGCTAAAGTATCCGCAACTTTAATCGATAAAATGAAAATGATGGGGATATTAGATGATTTACCAGAATCTAGTCAGATGACGTTATTTTAAAAATAGATAATAAACCAAGGAAGGTGAAAAGATGGATAATCGTCCAATTGGTGTTTTCGATTCCGGAATTGGAGGAGTGACTATACTTTCCTGTTTACTTCTTAAAATGCCAAGGGAAAACTACATCTATTATAGTGACTCTAAACATAATCCTTATGGAGAAAAAACTAAACAGGAAGTGATTGATTTCGTTGATAAAATTATCAATTATTTTATCGCTAAAGATTGTAAGGCAATTGTTTTTGCTTGTAATACCGCAACCGCATTAGCAATTGATGAAATGCGGAAAAAATATCCGGATTTACACTTAATTGGCACAGAGCCTGCTTATAAGATGATTCATGATTATGCACCTAATACGAAAACTTTAGTTATGGCAACACCCGCAACTATCGAAAGTGAACGATTTCAAAACTTATATCACCACTATGATAATCAAAAAACCTATTTACTAGCCTGCCCTAATTTAGCTCATTTAATTGAAGAGGGGGAAGAAGAAAAATTAACAAGTTACCTTCAAGAATTATTAGAATCATATCAAAATAAAAAAATAGAATCAGTCGTACTAGGCTGTACACATTATCCATTAATTTCAGAAAAAATAAAAAATATCTTAGGAGAGGTAAAGTTTTATGACGGTGGTAAAGGAATTGCTAATCATTTGTTCCGTATTTTAGAAACTAATCAGCAATTAAATTTAAACAATGTCAAAAACGCAGTTTATTTCGAAGATTCTAGCCATAATAGGCAAAAAGAAGAACGCTTTTTTACTTTTCTAACGAAGAAATAAAAATAGAAAATTTTGTAGAAAGTTAACGAATAGTTGACTTGCAAAAACTACGTATGATAACCTTTAATTGAAGGGTAGCATACTATGAAAAGAGTAGAAGTAGAATGGGAAAAATTAATCAGTTGTTATAAAGAGTTATTTTCTTTAGAAGCACCCAACATTTATTATAATCCGGAAAAAAATTACTTTAACTTTACGAAGAATAGGGATAATTCTCGCTTATATCTAGATTTTCCTCTTAGTGTCAAAAAGAATATTATCTATAACTATAGTAAGATTTTACCAAGTAAGAAAGATAAAAGAATAATCAAGCAAATTTTAAATCACTCTAAGCATCCGCTAGAAGATAGTTTTCATTACCTTAACAAAACGAATTTAAATTGGTATTTTTATCTCGAACCATTTTTAGAACAAGAAGTAAAATATCTTGCTTTAAAGTGGTGTTTAGATAATCAAATAAATAAAAAGATATAGTAGACAAATTTTATCATCTATATCTTTTTTTTGTTTTCTTCTAAAACATTTACCCAATGTCGAAATTCTTTTGGGAACTGAGTAAGCCTTCTTTTTCTTATTCTTTTCTGCTCTTCTTTTAGATACTCAAGATGCTCTAAATAATCGCCTTTAAATATTTCTAATTTTTTCGTATAATCCAATTGAGAACAGTCACTAAGGGGGTGTCTATCACAAAAATGATCAAACTCCTCCTTCATCGGCGGATACTTAGCTATTTCAGAAGGGGTTAAAAGAGGGAGATCATTAAGCTCGATCATTTGTAGTGAATGAGAGGAACATAATCGTTGCCCAATTTCTCCATTTGCTTCAAAATTTTTAAAAAAGTTTAAGCAATTATCAAAAATCAGAGGCTTTTTAAAATGAGGAGATGCACATGTAATACAAACAGAATTTTCCTTCTTCTTATGAATAGAACTTAGTATTAAATAATCACTATGGTACATAATTGTAAAGTCTGAACAAAATTCTACTGGCAAACGATCGGCCATAGGAATTCTAGAAAAGATTACTTCTTTAAACCCTATTTCTTTTAATCGAACAACAGTATCGGAAAAAGATAAAAAGTTCAATTTCTGATCGATATTTTCGATTAGATTTTCTAAAATAGAATCCTCAATAATTTTTCCTTTTTCTAAATTAGTTAAATTCATATACTCATGTAAATCATTTCCATATTTTGTCTGTAAAAGTTTTATAACTAAGGTAGTTAGAGATTCTATAATTTCCTCATTCATCTTATTTCGTTCCTTTCTTGACAATAATTTATTATATTTTTTTCTCTAGACTGTCAAGATTCAAATAGAAAATTTCATTAATGCTTGGAAGTATCCACTTTTAAGTTAATTGCTAGCTAAATGGATAACGACTAATCATGATATTAAATAAAAATTACTCATTTTGGACGAAGAAGGAAAAATAGATAATTAACTATATAAAAATCAAGACTTAAATTTTAATAAAATAGACAATGAAAAAAGAAAAATTCTCATAAAACTATTTGGTTATGAATTAGAAGCATGTTATAATGTTTTTGGTGGTATAATGTCAATAAAGATTAGAGATTTGAACATCAATTACATACAATATGGTAGTGGTAAGGATATCGTATTATTACATGGTTGGGGTCAAAACATCGCAATGATGCAACCACTTGCTAAAGAGTTTTCCAATTACCGAATTACGATTATCGACTTTCCTGGATTTGGCCAAAGTGATGACTTAAAGGTTGCTTGGTCGATAGAGGATTATGAAGAATGTATAGCTGAGTTCTTAGAAAAAGTGAATGTAAAAAAACCAATTCTAATTGGCCATTCTTTTGGAGGAAGAGTAGCTATCATTTATGCAAGTAGACATGAAGTAGAAAAATTAGTGTTATTCGGTAGTCCTTGTGTTCGCGAGCAAAAAACATCGTCAAAAGAAAAAGTATTAAAAACACTAAAGAAACTACCGGGTATGAAAAAAATAGGTGAATTTGCCAAAAATTACATCGGTTCAGAAGATTATAAAAAAGCTTCTCCCATTTTACGGGAATCATTTGTTAAAATCATTAATCAAGATTTAAGTGAATACGCTAAAAAAATTACCTGTCCCACTTTATTAATCTGGGGAACCAATGACGAAGCTGCGCCAATAGAAGATGCAAAAAAATTAGAAAAACTACTAAAGGATGGGGCATTAATTGAATTAGAAGGTTATACACATTATGCCTATCTAGAAGCTTTACCACGAGTTGTAAGTATTTTAAATGAATTTTTTAAAGAGGTGAAATCATGAATATTTTTACGATTACTTTTATTGCGATAATTATTTTTAATATTATAAAAAATAAGAAATCACTCCATATGTTACAACAAAATTTATATAACGAAAATAACCGTTATTTAAAATGGTTAAAAAGAAATAGTAAACAAGTATTTATTTCTTTAGACTTATTGTCTCTATTATTAATTTTAGTTGCATATTATTTAAACAATGATATTTCAATTATCTTTGTTGGTTTAGCGATTATTGCCTATATTGGAGAAGCACTTCGGTTACTTTCTTTATATAAATCTGAAAAAACAAAAAAACCACTTGTTATTACGAAAAGGGTAAGAAGATTAATTGTAACGTTAACCGTTTTATTTGCCATTCCTCTTGTTTTTTACTTAGTAGACTATCGAAATGGTTACTTAATGTTATTATTATCCGCTTTGTTTACTTATTTTAGTTATCTTATTGTCTTCTTAGCTAAGGTGATCAATACCCCGGTTGAAAAGTTTGTCTACAAATACTATGAAACTAAAGCAAAGAAAAAATTACGTAGTATGAATCACTTAAAAGTAATTGGCATTACAGGAAGCTACGGAAAAACTAGTAGTAAGAATATTTTAAGTGATATATTAAATTTAAAATATATTACGAGACCAACTCCAAAAAATTTAAATACTGAGTACGGCTTAATGATTACCATTAATAACTATCTAGATAAATTTGATGAAGTATTTATTGCTGAAATGGGAGCTTATAAAAGAGGAGAAATCAAAAAACTTTGTGATATGGTCCACCCTAAGTATGGAATCTTAACTCGTATTGGTCTTGCTCATTTGGAGACATTTGGTAGTGCTGAAAATATCATGAAAACAAAATTTGAACTTATTGAAAGCTTACCAGATGATGGAATTGCGGTATTAAATGGAGATGATCCAAAGCAGTTATCTTATCCGATAAAAAGTAAATGTAAAAAAGTATGGATTGGAATCGATAATAAAGATGTCGATATCTATGCTGAAAATATTAGCTGTAATTACAAGGGAAGTAAATTTGATGTTGTTTTTAAAGGGGATGACAAGCGATATTCTTTTGAAACTAAACTGTTAGGTAATCATAATATTTATAATATTTTAGCGGGAATTGCTTTAGGTAAAGAATTTGGTATGTCTATTAATGAACTTGAAAAGGGAGTAAAAAAAGTAAAACCGATTGAAAGTCGTCTAGAACTTAGAAATTATGGTTATATGTATCAGATAAATGATGCTTATAATTCTAATCCAGTTGGTGCTAAAGCTGCTTTAGATGTTCTTGCAATGATGCCAGGAAAGAAGGTTGTTGTAACCCCAGGAATGACAGAATTAGGTGAGAAAGAAGAAGAATTGAATCAAATCTTTGGTAACCAGATTAGTAAAGTCGCAGACTATGTTATTTTGGTTGGCGAAAAAAGAACGAAACCAATTTTTAAGGGTATTATCGAAGGGAATTTCGATAAAGAAAAAATTTATGTCGTAAATAGTGTTTATGATGCTTATACCTTATTACAAACGATGAGTACAGATAAAGTTCTTTATGCTTTATTTGAAAATGATTTGCCAGATCTTTATAATGAATAGGAGTGAATAAAATGAAAATTAAATTGGGCGTTATATTTGGTGGAGAAAGTGTAGAACATGAAGTAAGTATTATTTCTGCTATTCAAGCAATGAATAAAATGGATAATGAAAAGTATGAAATTATTCCCATTTATATAGCCAAAAATCGTGAATGGTATACAGGGGAATCTCTTAAAGATATCGATACTTTCCAAGATATGGATTTATTAAAGAGATACTGTAATAATGTTGTGTTATATGCCAAGAATGGGCACTTTGTTCTTCAAAATAAGAAAGGCTTATTTAAAAGAGTAGTAAAAGAAGTAGATATCATCTTCCCAATCGTACATGGAACTAATGTGGAAGATGGAACATTACAAGGATATTTACAATCTATTGGTGTTCCTTATGTGGGAGGAGATGTTTATGCTTCGGTAGTTGGTCAAGATAAAATCTATATGAAGCAAATTTTTAAAGCTGAAAACTTACCAATTACTGATTATGTATGGTTCTATGATAGTGAATACCAGGATGATAGTGAAGAAGTGATTAAGAAAATAGAACACTTAAAATATCCAGTAATTGTTAAACCTTGCTTGTTAGGAAGTAGTGTCGGTATCAGTGTAGCGAAAGATAAAGAAGAATTAAAAGAAGCAATTGAGACTGCGATTAGTTATGATAATCGGATTGTTGTCGAAAAAGTAGTAGAAAATTTAATGGAAGTCAATATCAGTGTTTTAGGCAATTATGAAAACTATCAATTAAGTGCGATTGAACAAGTAATTCCTAAAAGTGCTTTTCTAACTTATGAAGATAAGTATGTTGGGGATGGCAAAACTAAGGGAAAGCACGGTATGAAATATAAGAGTTCCAAAGGAATGGTTTCAACAGATAGAATAATTCCTGCTCCTTTAGAAGATAAATTAAAAGAACAAATTGAAGAGATTGCTATAAATGCTTGTAAAGCATTAAAAACATCAGGTGTAGTGAGAATTGACTTCTTAGTTGATACAAAAACCAATAAGCCATATATTAATGAAATCAACAATATACCAGGATCGTTATCTTTCTATTTATGGGAACCTATTGGTAAAGAATATTCTGAGTTGTTAGATGACTTAGTAAATATTGGTATTAAGGATTATAAACATCGTATCACCAAGACTCACTCTTTTGATACAAATATTTTAAAAGGTTTCACTGAGTTTGGTAGTAAGGGAAGTAAAGGAGTAAAATCACTTCGTAAATAGTTTTCCAAAAAAAGGTATCTGAAAAAGATATCTTTTTCTTGCTTTTAAAAATAGACACATGTTATTATATAACGCAAGGTGAAGCAAAATGAAAGAAAAAGAAATAATCGGTGTAATTGAGGGAAAACCGCTAGACAACAATCATTCTGTTTTGGTTAGTCCAGTCTATTATGATGGGGAAGATTATTATTTAAAATATATGTCTAAAGATTTTGGGGAATTATTAAAACTATTAGTTACTCTACAAGAGGTTGAACAAGATGAAGAAATTGATGCTTATATTAACCGAGAAAATAGTTTGTATAAGGGAATTCTCTTTCGTTATAGTTGCGAATCTAATTTTTATTATAAGCGCTATGATGAAAAAATATTGGATAATTTAGATTTCTATCCTATTTCTGAATTTACTCAAGTAAAAAAGCAAGAATTAGAAGCTAATTATCAAGATTATACTTATGGAATTATGGAAGAAAGAAATAAATTGATTGTGGGAAATATGGATTTTGTTGAAAGAAATCTTCGAGATAAAACTTCAAGACAATTATTAAACTTAAAAACAATCGACGAATTAATTCATAAGATTAACCATGAGGAAACAAAATTAAAGCAAAGTTTGGTATAAAAAACTCCTCTCTAAATTAAGAGAAGAGTTTTTTTGATATTTAAAATTTAATTATTTACAAGTATAGCCTTGTTCTTCGAAATTTTCTTTCAAAGTATCATAAGAATTTTCATCAGGATCATCGAATCCATTATTTTCTTTTTCCTCATCACTCATATCACTTACATAATAATCCATGACTTGAGATAGGGAATTCCCATTTCTTCTATAGGATATTTTGATGTGTTCTTCTTCGTTACTATCAACGGTTTCTTTTATCATTTCCTCATATTCATCCATCTCATCAGCATAATCATCTTCCGCATCAATCTTTGTAGTTATTTTTACGTGAGAAAGTGTATCATTTTTATCAAAAGTAACAAGCACTTGTTGAGTAAGTTTAGCTCCACTTTCTTGTGATTCACTTGTACAAGTTAAGGTTTTAGTATTGCTACATCCAGCACTTGCAATTAAAAAAGTTCCTATAATTGTTCCTAAAATAATTTTATTTTTCATTTTATTTTTACCTCCATCGTTTTTAATATTTTATTTGATTTATTCAAAAAAGTTCCTTGGTGATCAAGCCTCCTCAATACAAATTTGATATAAATCTTCTAATGAATAACTTTTTTGTTGAAATATGTATGAAGTATATCATAACTAAATTATAACAACAATTATATAGAAAGAAAATAGAAAAATAAAAACAAAGCAAAAAAGACCGTAAATCGGTCTTTAAGACAAATTATGGTGGGCTGTTAGGGATTCGAACCCTAGACCCACTGATTAAGAGTCAGTTGCTCTACCAACTGAGCTAACAGCCCATAAATTTGATTACTCATATAATATAGCACATAACGGGAAAAAAGGAAAGTATTTTTTATGAAAGAATAAAATTTCGTTTGATTAGAACATGAATTCCCCCTGTTTTAGATGTCATCAATGAATAAAATTTATAGTGTTCTTTAGGAAAAGTAAAAAGAAAAATTAAAGTAAAGAAAAAGAAAATCAATTCATCGGATAATAAGAAGTTTTATATAATTTAAATAAAAACATTATCTGTAATACTAGTTTTCATATTTTATGGAAATATACATAAAGAATTCCTTTTTTCTTCAAACTATGATAAAATGAAGACAAGATATAAAAAGTAGTAGGATGGAAATATATAATTCATTAAAGAAATAGCCTGTGATTTTTGAGTGATCGAGTTAAGAGAATATTAACTTATCCATTTAAAAATGGTTTCAAAGAAGATGAAAAGCTATTCTAAATCATCATACAAAAGACATTTTTAAAAAGAATAAACAGCATATGCCAAAAATACAGCTACTCTGTTTTCTCGATATATAAAAGTATTACGGTTATTATTTTATTACTTCTCGTAGTGTACTTTAATGCGAAATGGAATTAGTGATTTTAATTATTGGCTACTATGATAATGGTTAGTAAGTTTAATGATGATGTTAACTATAGATTAAGAATATTCTATTTCCGTAGAAAGAGCAAGCAAAATATTAGCTTTCCAAGATGATATAGGGGAGTGTTTAATGATTGCAAGGGGGGAGAAAATGAAATCAAAAATAGATCTACACATACACACTACTTGTTCGGATGGATATTTATCGCCACAAGAAGTAATCGATGAAGCTGTTCGCTTAAAGGTTAATTGTATTGCGATAGCGGATCACGATACAGTAGAAGCTTATTGTGATGAATTAATTCAATACGCCCGTGAAAGAGGAGTAAAATTAATTCCTGCCGTAGAAATATCGACGAAAATAAAGAAATGCGGTATTCATGTTTTAGGTTACAATGTTGATGTCAAAAATTCTACTTTTTTAAAAGAATTAAGTGCTTTAAGAAATGCTAGGCAAGTTTATTTGAAACAAGTAACCAAAAAACTAGAAGCATTAGGTTATCAAGTAGATATCAATAAATTAAGTAGACTAGAAACGGTAACCAAAGCCCATATTGCGAAAGATATAATTACTAAAGAAGAAAATAGAAATCAACTAAAACACTACTTCGGTCATCTTCCTAATCAAGGAGAGTTTATCGAAACAATAATGAATGAAGGGTGCCCTGCTTATGTTGAGAAAAAGACAGTTACCCCTAAGGAAGCTAGCAAGATGATTAGAAAAGCTGGAGGAAAAGTAGTTTTAGCTCATCCAGTAAGTTATTGTTATGAGGATAACCTTAATCCCCAAGAAATTCTTGATATTATCCAAGAAATCCAAGCAGATGGGATAGAAAGCAATTATATCTATATTGATAAGAATCAACAAAAAATAAATGAGAGTAATTTTTGGAATCAGTTTGCTAAAACTCACCACTTAAAAACTACAATCGGTTCCGACTTTCATTGTAAGGATAATTTACATCCTGAAATTGGACTAATTCAGGAAAACATTCATTTATCTGAATTAGAAATCCATAATATACTAGAATTTTTAGAAAAATAAAGGTATACTTATTTTCAATTTGATATTAAAATATAAGTAGATAAGCAGAAAAGAGGAAAATATATGCAAGAAGAATGTTATGAGTGGATTTCTTTACAATATTATGATGAGGAAAGTGATCTCGATCAAGAAGATATGAGTGATATTTTTTGTGACTCTGCTTTATGCGAAATGGAAAAAGAAGTACCCTATGGCAAATTAGCTTATTTTATTAAATACAATGTGGAGAAGAAAGAAAACGGAAAAAGAGTATACTTTAAAGATAAAAAAATAGGATTCATACTATTATTGCAAATGAAAAAAGGACCACTAGAACTAAGATGGGGTTTAGTGAAAGAAAGGAGAAATCATAAGTATATTTTTGAAGCACTAAAACAATTATTAGAAATCATTGCTGGAAATGAACAGGTACTCGATTATCGAGAAAGGTTTAGAGCGGTAGAGAAGGATTTGCCAAATTATTATATTTTTGCGAAAGCTCATGTTAGGGATGAACAAATCAATCACATCGCCTCTCAGACTGGTAGATATGACTATCAGGATGGAGACTATAATATCTACGGATACAATTTAAAAAAATCTCCTGAAGAGGGCGAAAAAATTTTAGGAAAAAACAATTTTAATTAACAGATTGCACAGAGAAGGCTAACATGAAATAACGGAAAATCTATTGACTAAGAAAGGCTATGTCATGTATAATAACAATTGTTATTGACGCCGACTTAGCTCAGCTGGTAGAGCAACGCACTCGTAACGCGTAGGTCGTAGGTTCGATCCCTATAGTCGGCACCAGATAAATAGTATTCGAACTAGAAATAGTTCGTTTTTATATGTCTTAAGATGCCTAGTGAATGGATAAGAATAAAATAAATAGATATAATACTCACAATAAATTCTTATTTTCAATTTTCTAAATTACAACTATAACCAAATATTTAGAAGAATTAAGTGATAGAAAAATTGCTTAGGGAATATTACCCAGAAATAATAATATAGATAAACAAAAATTACTATTTCAACATTTATAGAAAATATATATTATACGTTTTTGTAAAAAGACAAATATGTATTAATCATTACTAAATTATTTATTATGGGAGGTAAATATTGAGGTGCTTTTTGATGCCTCAAAAAAATCCTTTAGTATGTTAAATACTTTATTGGGAATTAAATACGAAAAAATAATATTGAAATAAAACTGTAACAATTTGGAGTGAAAGAAACAAAAAAACAAGAAAAGTATGCTAGAATATAGAAATAAGGAGGTTTTGTATATATCAAGAAAAATTGAATATGTAAAAAGAACGGTAAAAAAGATTTATGAAAGATATATCGGCAAAAGTCATGATGAAAAAGCGACACTACTAGATGTGGCTAAATTTTTTAATACCCCAGTAGAAAAATCAAGAATAGAGGATTATGCAATAAAAAGTTTTGATGAAGAAACACTATCCCTAGAAATAGTAGATAAAAAAATACTATTTCCTATGTAGCTATTTATACTGATGATACAGATTTATTGAATTTTAGTGGTTCAACATGATTTAATTATGTTATTTCTACTAACCAGAAAAGAAGAAAACCTTTATTATATTGGAAGTGAAACGCCTATTATTACCAAAATG
Source organism: uncultured bacterium (assembly GCA_949296705.1). Classification (GTDB taxonomy): domain Bacteria; phylum Bacillota_I; class Bacilli_A; order RF39; family UBA660; genus Alloscybalousia. The sequence goes on along the minus strand of CASFOW010000042.1, from coordinate 61,530 downwards.
ACTTTTACAGAGGGGGAGTATGAGTTGGCTTTTGATCGAGAAATGCCTCATTCAGTTAGTTTTTTTGCTAATGATGGAGTAAAAATGGCTATAAGATATTTACAGAACTTAGTTTATGAGGAAAGAAATGTTAAACAGTCATTGCTAAATAAAATCTATGAAAATAGTTATAGAAGTGGGAAAGTCGATGACACCTTTGAACACACATATACTTATGGACGACCTTGTTTTATGAAAAGTAATGGTGTCAAGATAAATATGTTTATTAGAAAGATAATCTGTGATTTATGGAATTAATGAACTAACTCAAGATGGCTTCCGTAACTATTTTCGTAAGATTAGAAAATGAAATTAATTTAGATATTCTGTTAAATGAATTAAATAACTTTGGAATCAAAATTGATATTAAAAATGGAACACTTCAAGAAGAACATGACTCATTAAAAATATTTTATCAATCAATCCTTCGATGATATCTGTCGTTTAATTAGTGCCAATAAAGAAGAGTATTTTCAATTAATTTCTAAACAGTTTATCGATGCGACCAATATTAATGTAGTGTAGAAAAGGAAAAGTCAAAAGGTTTAAAACCAAATAATTTTCAAAAGTAGTGAAACATAAGCTTTACTCTTTCTATTTTTTGAAATCCATTAATGTTAGCTTTTTAATCTTATTACGGCAAAAAAGTTCAGCTGATTAATAACTTTTTTGAAAATTTATTCATATATTTTAAGTTTTTTTCTAAGCTATATGTTATATTACTTTAGTTAAGTGTAAGGGAGGTTACCATGTTAACAAGAGAAGAAATGATAAATAAAATTAATGAATATAAAGAGAAAAATTTTTTAATAATCTCACCTAGGATGATTCAAGGTGGTGCTAACTTAGTGACTGATTATCATACATTACAACTTTATGAAAATAAAGAAATAGTGACTAGAAATTTTGTGAATGAATTAATCGTCAATTTAATGTGTAATAACGAAGAAAAAAAAGAAATTCCGTTTCATGTTATTTTTTGCGGAGATTTTGATGTTCTACCTGATTGTTTATCTTTTTCTAATTTATTAGAAGCTAAACAAGAAAAAGTAGTTTTAATTTATTCGATTTTAGATTATGTAGAAACAAGAAAATATTTTATTGATTTTCCGCAACAAACTACAATCAATCATTACCGACAAATATATTTAGATTACTCTTTGCTTGTTTCTTTATTAAAGGAGAACAACATTGATATAGAAGTATTAAAAAATGAACATCAGCTAGCTAGAATCCCTGCTTGCTATAGGGATGATACTCTTACTACATTTGTATTATCGAATCAGAAGGAAAAAATAGATGGCCAGCAAGTGCCAACTTTAAAGAAAAAGATAGAATCAAAAACAAATATTTAGAAAAAGACTATTATAAAAAAATTATCAATGGAGGAGAAATATGGGAAATAATTATATGAAATTTGGAATAATAGGAGTTAATCCAGAAAGCAAATTAGCTACTAAAGAAGAATTAATTGATTTATTAAACAAGCATAGAGGAATATTAACAAAAGTGATATTAGATTATTTAAATTCATTAATAGAACTTGAGTTTTCGGTAGTTAGAACAAATATCAATAAAGAAGAAAGAGAAATTTTATCAGAACTAGAACTTTATAAGAAGATTGCTACTTATAATATTTACCATAGAGCCTTACAATTATTAGAGCAACAAAAATACCCTCTTGATATTGACAACAACGAAAGATTAGAGATCTCTATGCAAGTAGAAAATCGAAAAGTCGAATTATTTAGCTTTGACTATCAAGAACGAATAAGCTTAAGAAAAGATATTCCAGATGAATATAAGTGTATGAGGATTGGTACCATTAGCTTATATCGCTCTTTACAAAACCAAGACATAAGAGAAAAAGAAATAAATCGTATATTAAGAAAATTAGAAAGTTTATATGCATCACATAATCCCTATCCGCATCGCTATAGTGTAGTGGGAGGACCAGATTTCTATTGGGAAAGACAACACAAAGAAAGAATCGAAAAATTAGAAGATAAACTAGCAGAATTAGATAGTAAAAGGGAATTGACAGAAGTAGATAAAAAAGAAATTGAATTAACAAATGATATACATCAATTATTGTTAACAGACTATGGGCTAACTAATGAAGATTTTGAAGAAAGAAAAATGACAAAATTTACATCAGCTGAAATGGATAGAATGAATAAAACCCTAGTAAAAAAACTACCGAATTTAATAGTTGTCGATCAAATTCATTATTTATAGAGAGAATCATGGTGAACAAAATAATGAGAGAAATAGAATTGTATCAATATATTTATCACTCGCCATTAGGAAAAATTATTTTAGAAAGTGATGGTACTCATCTTTTAAGTTTACAACTAGAAAATAGCCGTTACTATATTTCAAAAGAAGCTACTTTGAAAAAAGAACTACCTATTTTTCAAGTAACCAAAAAATGGCTAGATGATTATTTTAAAAAGAAAACTCCTAGTTATGAACAGTTAAATTTACTTCCTCAGGGAACAACTTTTCAAAAACAAGTATGGCAATATTTGTTAACCATTCCTTATGGAAAAACAGTCAGTTATCAACAAGTAGCGAAAGAAATAGCTAAAAAACGTCATAAAACTTCGATGTCTAGTCAAGCCGTCGGACATGCGATTGCTCGTAACCCAATCATGATTATTATTCCTTGTCACCGAGTAGTAGGAGTAACAGGTAATCTAATCGGCTATGCTGGTGGATTAAATGTCAAGAAAAAATTATTAACCTTAGAAGGTGTCGATATGAGTAAATTATATCTACCTAAAGAAAAAGTTCTTTCAAAAGGAACATCTTCCCTCAATCGCTGTAAATGGTGTAATTTAGAAAATGAACGATATATTAACTATCATGATAAAGAATGGGGAGTTCCTAAATTTGATAATCATTATTTATTTGAAATGCTAGTTTTAGAATCCTTTCAAGCTGGTTTATCTTGGGAATGCATACTAAATAAAAGAGAAAATTTCCGTTTAGCTTTTGATCACTTTGATTATGAAAAAATTAGCGAGTACCAGATAGATAAGATAGAATCCTTAATGGAGAATCCCGGAATTATCCGTAATCGTAGAAAAATTACCGCAACAATAACCAATGCTCAAGTATTTAAAAAAATTATTCAAGAATTTGGAAGCTTCTATCACTATCTAGTTACTTTTAGTAAAGGAGAAACTTTCTATGAAAATGACAAAACACATTCCGAACTCTCTGATAAAATCTCAAAAGATCTAATTCGTCGGGGGATGAAATTTGTAGGAACAACAATTATTTATTCCTATCTCCAGGCAATTGGTATCATTAATTCTCATGAAAAAGATTGTTTCTTATACTCTTCTTTACAAACACCTAAAGATAATTAACAGTTTAGAAGATATAATCTCAAAAAATGTAAAAATTATATCAAAATATGTCTAAATATCCATTTAGAAAATAAAAATACTTACTTTTCCTGCTGAAAAAATGATATAATAAGCACATAAAGAAAGCGCATATTAATAAAAATACGCCTCAGGAGGAATTGGATAAAATGATAAAAATAATATTAACCGAAAGATGCTCTTTTCATTGCCCACAAGTAAATTTACAAGTTGAAACAATATTCTTGGCTGAAGATAACTAGGTAGTATATGGTAAAACTAAAAGACAAAATTGAAACTTTAGGTCTAGAAAAAGAGATTGTTGCTGATCTTCATCGTTTGAATATTTATACAGTGCGAGAATTGTGGGAATGTCAAAAAAAGACACTGAAAGAAAATGGCTTTTCAACTTCAGAAATCACGCAAATTAAAGTAAAATTACAGTTAGAAAGCTTAGATTTAAATAAAAAGAAGTATAAGTATTAAAGCATATTTCGAGAAGAAGAAGATGCTTTTTTCTATTAAAATAAAAAAGTCTGTGTTATAATCATAATAGGATCAAAAAGGGTGTGATACGAATGATTAGTTTCTATCGAGATTTTTTAGATGGAACAATCTATACAGTAGTAGCTTTAGTTGCAGTGATTCTTATTTTGGCGATTATTGGCTTTATGATGGAAAAAATTAAATCCTATAAAGAAGAACAAGCCAAAACAGCTTATATGCGTTTAAAAGAAACTGAACAACGAGGAGATACCATTGTCTTTGATTCTAAAGTTGATCGTATTATAGGTATCCCTGTAGAAAAAACAGAAGCCGATCTACAGGAAAGCTCATCATCAAAAATTATGCTAACACCTGCTCCGGAACTTGAATCGCCACAAGAAGAAATTGTCAATAAACAAGATACTGTAGTGACAATTAATAGTTCGACATTGGATGTACCAGAAATTGTAGAAGAGCAGTCAGAGAACCCACAAACTGAATCTGTATCCAAAACTGAAGATTTAACCAAAGTTATTGATTTTGGTTCTACAGATGATGTCAAAATTGACGAATTATAAGCCCCAAAAAAGTGTCAACTTTACCAGAGGTGGCTTTTTTGTTATAATAGAAAACATAGGGAAGGAAGAAAAAAATGACATTAGATAGTATAATTGTAATTATAAAGAAAATAATTGATATTTCTTTAGTATGGTTTATTTTCTATTACATTTTAAAGAATATTCGTAATAATGTGAAATTAACCTTATTATTTAAAGGAGTAGCTATTCTGTTAATTTTAAAAGTAGTTAGTGATGTATTCGAACTAACGACAATTGGCTTATTACTAGAATATGTAATGATGTGGGGACCATTAGCTTTAATTATTATCTTTCAGCCAGAGATTAGAAATGTTTTAGAACAATTAGGAAGAACCCAGCTCTTAGGAAGACATAAGGTATTGACGGTTGATGAAAGGGAAAGGCTAGTATATGAAATTGTCCAAGCTGTAGATTATTTGCGAAAAGCGAGAATCGGTGCTTTAATTGTGCTAGAAAGAGATACTAGTCTTGCTAATTATATTGATAAAGCCAAGAAAATCTATGCTGATTTATCTAGCGATTTATTGATTTCTATCTTTTTCCCTAACAATCCATTACATGATGGTGGTGTAATTATTCAAGGAGATAGAATTAGTTGCGCTGGAGCAGTTTTTCCAACTAGTAATAGTTCTAAAGTGAATAAGAAGTTTGGTACTAGACACCGCGCAGCCTTAGGTATTACCGAAGAAAGCGATGCCATCAGTGTTGTCGTTAGTGAAGAAACGGGTAGATTGTCTATCGCTGTAAAAGGAGAATTATTCTATAATCTATCTTTGGATGACGTTAGGATGATGTTGATTGATGAGTTGCGTCCAAAGCAAGAAGATGAAGTATTAGATGAATTAGATGAGGAAGATTTATATGAAGAAAATATGTAAAGTATTTAAGAAAATATTATTGTTTTTCGATAAATGGCTAATTACGCCAATTACCAAAGGTATTCTAACACTCACTGATTTCACAAAAAATAATGGAAAAGAACTGGAAAAATTTATCAATAAGAAACAAACTCTCATTGTTCTGTCCTTGATTTTTGCCTTCATTTTCTTTTTTATCATCGACCAAAATTCCAATACAATTATCAATAAACAAGCAGAAATTTTATATAATACTCCTGTTGTTGCTGAATATAATTCCGAAGCTTATGTAATCGAGGGGTTACCAACTACGGCTGATATTACTTTAATCGGTAGAAAGGCTGACTTATATCTAGCTAAACAATATCCAGCTAATAGTGTTTCTGTTGACTTACGTGGTTTAAAGCCTGGTAGTCATAAAGTAAATTTGAAATACAATCAACGCTTATCATCAATTGATTACAAAATCGATCCATCCAGTGCGACGATTGTTATTTATGAAAAAGTATCCGAAACTAGAGAATTAGATTATGATATTCTTCATCGTGACAGTCTCGATAAAAAATTAATTATTGAAAATATCGATTTAAATCGTAATGACGTTATTATCAAAGGAGCCGAATACAAATTAAAAGAAGTTGCTACCGTAAAAGCTTTAATCGATGTTGATAACATTGCGAAGAAGTCGGTAGGTACAACTACGTTAAGTGAAATTCCATTAATTGCCTATGATTCAGAAGGACAACCAGTTGATGTTGAAATTGTACCTGGAAAAATTGAAGCCTCTATTACCATTTCTTCACCAAGTAAAGAGGTTAATCTAGAAATTATCCCAACAGGAGAAGTCGCATTTGGTAAAGCAATCAAGGAATTTACTTCTTCTGTCGACAAAGTAACGATTTATGGTGATAAAGGAGTCTTAGATGACATCGATTCAATCCCAGTAGAAATTGATGTTGAGGGATTATCTGAAGATCAAGAATACAATATTAACTTAGAAAAGCCATCTGGAATTAGAGATATCAGTTCTAAAACAGTCAACGTAAAGGTTATATTAGATGATAGTATTACCAAGGAAATTGATAATATCCGAGTTCAACCAACTAATCTAGATTCAACATTAAAAGTTAATGCTGCGGCAGAAGGAGACGATACCGTCACTGTTATTGTCAAAGGAAGTGCTTCTGTAATTGAATCATTAGACCCATCGACAATCACTGCAACCATTGACTTAAAAAATTATACTGTAGGTGATTATGAAGTAGATGTAATCATTAATGGCAAAGATAATCGATTAAGTTATGAAGCAAAAAACAAGAAAATAAACATCAGAATATTAGAAAAATAGAGAACTACAAAGCGAGTTCTCTTTTTATTTATCAAAATCTTCGAATAACAATCCTATATTAATTATACCGGCAATGCCTACTAAAACATAAACAATTCTAGTAATTACATTATCAGTACCAAACAAAGTAGCAACAAGATTGAAATCGAATAATCCGATAAGTCCCCAGTTAAGTGCACCAATAATCGTTAGTACCAAGCATACTTTCTGTAATGTTTTCATCTTTTTCCTCCTTTTTAAATTTCTAATATTAGGATAAGCAGAAAAACTTAAATTATTCATGAATAAAGAAAAAACTAATCCATATAATTAATTGAAAGATGATTGAGGTGGAAAATGAAAAAAAAGATATTATTATTACTCTTGGTGATGAGCTTTCTGTTAACAGGATGTTTTGGAAAAGATAGCAAAGATATCGTTAAAGAATTAGATAAAAAATATAATGATTTAAAATCATACAAATTAACTGGAGATTTGGAAATAATAAATAATGACGATGTATATAATTACAATGTTGAAGTTCTTTACCAGAAAAAAGATAAATTTAATGTAAATTTAAAAAATAAAGCGAATAATCATGAGCAAATTATTTTAAAAAATGAAGAAGGAGTTTATGTTTTAACACCGAGTTTAAATAAAAGCTTCAAATTTCAAAGTGATTGGCCATACAATAATTCGCAAGTGTACTTATTACAATCGATTATTGAAGACATTCTAGATGATGAGAAACATGAGATCACTGAAGATGAAAATTATTATACGATCACATCGACCGTAAATTATCCAAATAATCGCAAACTAGTAAAACAAGTTGTTAAAGTAGATAAAGATAAAAATATCAAGGAAGTAAAAGTAGTAGATGAAAACAATGTTGAACAGATGAAAATGACTTTTAATACCATAGAAACGAATCAAACAGTAGATGCGGACAGTTTTAATCTCGATAAAATCATGGAAAAGAGTAGTACTAACCTAAATAATAACCAGAATAATGATCAGTCTAGTGACCAAAACAATACCACTAATAATAATACCCAAAACAATCAAAATAATACTTTACAGAACAACAATCAAACTACCACTAGTGCCGAGACCAATGTACTAGAGGATACTATTTATCCATTATATATTCCAACAGGAACAGTATTAACGTCAGAAGAAAAAATACCTAAAACAGATGGGGAAAGAGTAATTATGACTTTCGAAGGAGAAAAACCATTCCTGTTAGTAGAAGAGACATCTAGCATTGAGGAAGAATTTTCAATTATTCCTACTTATGGTGAACCATATTTATTAATTGACACAGTAGGTGCCTTAACGGAAAATTCAATCACTTGGAGTAGTAATGGGATAGATTATTACATTGTATCTGATGTAATGAGTCAGGATGAATTAGTAGACATTGCGCGAAGTGTTAATGTCGTACCAAATATGAAATAGAGTCAATATTGGCTCTTTTTTGAATTTCCTATTTTTGTTAAGCTTTAAGTAAAGCGTACAATTAAGTGCATTATGACCCAAAATGTGTATTTCATAAGAAAATACATATTTTTTAGAAATTGATAGCTATCTTTTGACTTTTCTTCTTCTAACGTGATATAATCGGAATGTGGTGATAAACATGAGCAAAAAGAAAAAACAAAAAAAGATAACAACAAGTAACTCAAGTTACAATAATGAAGTAGTAAAAACTGTGATTATTTTATTCGCTGTTTTAGCTGTATTAGGAATTACGTATGTAATTGCTGGATTGATGACAGGAGAAATTAAATTTGGTTCACCTAAGGAAGAGGAAAAAGTCCCTGCCGAAATTCAATATGAAGAAATCATCATGGGAGAAATCTTTAACCAACCAGGCGATGAGTATTATGCCCTATTATTCGATTTCACAAGTAATTATGCCTCAAGTTACATTACTTATAAAGATGTATTCGAAGCTGATACCGAGAATCCTAAAATATATTTAGTAGATATGGAAAAAGGTTTTAATAAAGGTTTCCTAGTTCAAGAGGGCGAAGAGTATGAGTCAAATCCAGATAGTTTTGATCAATTGAAGGTAAAAAACCCATCATTATTAAAAATTTCTAATCATAAAGTAACAGAGAGATATGAAGGAAAAGACGCGATTGAAGAATTTTTTAGTGCCGAGGATGAATAGTTAAAATATTATAAAAGATATTAAAAAATGTTGACGTTCAAAATAATTTGATATATAATAAAAACGTTCTTGTGAATTAGTTGAAAAAAAATCAAAAAAGGCTTGCGCGAGAACAGTAAGTTAGTGTAAAATAGTAACAGTCAACAATTTTTAAATGGGCTTGTAGCTCAGGTGGTTAGAGCGCACGCCTGATAAGCGTGAGGTCGATGGTTCAAGTCCATTCAGGCCCACCATTTAAAAATGCCCTTAGAAATAAGGTTGAATAGAGAGATATCTAGAAATAGATATCTTTTTGGGTTCCTAAATAGCTTTCCTAGAAACTAAACTTATAATAGAATTTATGAATAACAAAAAAAGATTGACATATAATATAAAAAATGATATATTTTCTACAACGACTGAGATAAAGAAAAGTAATATTGATTTTTTTATTCTAGCGAGTTAGGTATGGTGGAAGCTAACAATAAAAACAATATGAAGAACACTTTGGAGTTGCTTATGCGAAATCAAAAGAGTAGTGTAAGTCGGAAGTAATCCGTTATCTTATTACTAGATTTAATAGAATCGAAAGGGATCATAATCAAACAGAAATGTTTATGATAAATTGGGTGGCACCGCGGAAGACTAGTTTCGTCCCATACGTATCTGAATACGTGTTGGATGCGAACTAGTCTTTTACTTATGATGAAAAAGAAAGAAGGAAAATTTTATGAGTGCAGTGACCTTACCCAATATTAAACGAAAGTGAACAAAAAATTATTCAATATCGTATCACGAGAAAATATGAGCAAATGGTAGATTCTCACGTGATTATGGATAATCTGACGAATAAGAGTTCTTGGGAAAAAATTAAAAAAGCTCAATTATTCTGTGATTTTTTAGAACAAAAAAACATTTTCTATGAGTATTGCTTTAAGCACCCAGAAGTATTAGGGTGTGATGAATCAAAAAATTACTACCAACGTTTTTGTAGCTATGTAAAAAATTATACAATTTGTAAAAACTTAGCTGTGCATGAGCGAAAAGGAAAGCATCGAAAGTTTTTGATTATCACTGACCAAAGTAAACAAGTAGACTTAAAAAAATTAAAAGATGTCTTAGTTAGTACTAAACTTGAATTTATTTCCGAGGAGGAACTATATTATCTTTTAAATACCTATCCTGGCAATATTTCGATATTTAATCTTTTGTATGACAATGCTCGACAAGTGGAATTAATTATCGATAAAGAATTGCTAAAAAGTGAATTACTAGTATTCCATCCCTTATATAATGGAATGAGTATGTTTATCAAACCAGAAGAAATTATCAAATTTTTAAATATGATAAATAGAAATAGCATAATGACTAAACTGCCTGAAAAAGAGCCGTTATGTCTTAAAAAATAAAGAAGGAGAATAAAGATGAGAAAAATTAAAGTAGGAAGTTATTATCGACATTTTAAAGGAACAACGCATAAAGTAATAGCGATAGCTAAACATAGTGAAACTCTGGAGGATATGGTAGTTTATACTCACGAAGGAACTGATGAAGTATGGGTAAGACCTTATTCGTTATTTAATTCGTTAGTAGATACAAAAAAATATCCCCAAGTGTCGCAAAAATATCGTTTTGAGGAGGTAGAATAATGACATTAAGAGAATTATATGACAAAGTAGAAACATATCTAGACAAAGAGGTAGAAATTAAAGGATGGATAAGAAGGCATCGTAAGCAGAAAGAATTTGGGTTTATTGACTTTTCTGATGGGACATGTTTTACCCATATCCAAATTGTATATGATAAAGAAAATAGTAAAGACTATGAAAAGATAGAATCCCTTAAGCATGGCAGCGCGATTCGCGTAGTAGGAAAATTAGTAAAATCGGAGGGTAAAGGTCAACAATATGAAATTAAAGCCAAAGAAGTAACGTTAGAAGGAGATTGTAGTGATGATTATCCACTACAGCCAAAGCAACACTCTCGTGAATTTTTGCGGGAAATAGGCTATCTTCGCCCCCGAGCTAACTTGTTTCAAGCTGTATTTAGAATTAGAAGTGTTGCGGCAATGGCAATTCATACTTATTTTCAAGAAAAAGGATTTGTGTATTTACATGCACCACTAATTACCGCAAGTGATTGTGAGGGTGCTGGAGAAATGTTTCAAGTAACAACCTTAGATTTAGAAAAGGTGGCCGAAACAGGTAAAGTAGACTATAGTAAAGATTTCTTTGGCAAACCCGCATCACTTACTGTTTCTGGCCAACTACAAGGAGAAACTTTTGCTTTAGCATTCAGAAACATATATACTTTTGGTCCAACTTTCCGAGCTGAAAATTCTAATACTAAAACCCATGCTAGTGAATTTTGGATGATTGAACCAGAAATGGCATTCTGTGATCTTGAAGAGTTGATGGATGTAGAAGAAGATATGTTGAAATTTATAGTAAAATATGTGTTAGAACATGCCAAAGAGGAAATGGCTTTCTGTGATCAATATGTAGAAAAGGGATTAATTGAGAAATTGACGAAGCTAGTAAATAGTAAATTCACAAGAATTCGTCACGAGGATGTGATCACTATTTTGAAAAAAGCTGATGTAAAATGGGAGTTTGCGCCAGAATATGGGGAAGATATTGCCAAAGAACATGAAAAATATATTACCGAGTATTTTGATGGTCCAGTCTTTATTACAGATTGGCCAAAGGATATTAAGGCATTTTATATGAAACAAAATTCAGATGGAAAAACTGTAGCTGCCGTAGACTTAGAAGTACCAGGCGCTGGGGAACTAATGGGAGGCAGTCAAAGAGAAGAAGATTATGATAAATTAGTTGCCAGAATGAAAGAAATGCACGTTCCTATTGAAGGAATGGAATGGTATTTGAATTTACGCCGTTTTGGAGGTTGCGTACATTCGGGATTTGGAATGGGATTTGAACGCTTATTGATTTACTTAACAGGAGTAGAAAATATTCGAGATGTTATTCCGTATCCAAGAACTCCAGGTAACTGTGATTTCTAAAAATAGGGAAATTATGTGGAAAACCGTTCTGGTTTTCCCACTAATTTACCAGAAAGTGAAAATAAAATAAAGATTTTTGAAAAAAAGTATTGCCAAAGTAAAAATTGTATTATATAATGAAATGGCTTTATGAAATTATTCATGTGCCTGATTAGCTCAGTTGGTAGAGCACTCGGCTGTTAACCGATAGGTCGTAGGTCCGAGTCCTACATCAGGCGCCATCTTTTGGCCAGTTGGTGAAGTGGCTTAACACACCGCCCTTTCACGGCGGCATTCACGGGTCCGAATCCCGTACTGGTCACCATATGTTACTCAACCCTTATTCCGTAAGGGTTTTTTTCTATTTTCAGGTACAAATTAGGTGCATTTTTTTATGTTAACATATAAAACTAAAAAACAAAAATAAGGAAATAAAAAAAAGTGGACTAAAATTAGCTAAGTTGTGTTACTATATAATAGAAGAATAAAATAAAGCTAAGAGTAGGAGGGGCTTGTTATGTTTATACTAGATACCTTGTATGAGGACTTTCCCACAACGTATGAGACCAAGATAAATGAATTTATTGTGCCAATTATGATTGGAGTAGGAATATTAATTATCTTATTTATCATTACCTTAATTGCTTTAATGAAAATATTTAAAAAGGCTAATCGTTCTGGTATTGCTGCTTATATACCTTTTTATAATTTATGGGTATTGTTAGAAATTATCAATAAGCCAAAAATTTACATATTATTGTTACTTATTCCTATTATTAATCTTATTTTTTATTTCCAAGTGATAGTTGCATTAGGAAAAGCCTTTCGAAAACCGTCGCTTTTCATATTGGGAATGTTACTTTTTCCACTAATTTTTATTCCAATTTTAGGTTTTGGTAGTAGCGAATACATAGGAATTAACTCTGAAGCTATGTCTGGGAAATCAGTAGCTAAAGATTTGCCAGTTATCGAAGAAAGTAACGAAGATCCAATTAACAAGCCTGCTCAACCACTTCAAGAACGGAAAAAGGTAGAAATGTCATTAGGTGGCGGAGTCTATCAGAAAGATTATCAAAAGACGTTGGTCAATATTGAAGGAAAGAAAAAAGTTCAAAAACCTAATTTAGCTGACTTTAGAGTAGATGCTTCTCAACAACAAGAATTAAATACTAAATCACAAAACAATGGAATAGATTTGTTGGCCGATGTACAGTTTATTGAAACAACTCCTCAAAAGGCAACAGATAGTGGATCTTCACAAGAATCAATTACCACCACTCAGGATGCACAAATGGTAACTAATAATCAAGAATCGTCAGCTTTTAATATGCCAGAAATTGGAATTCCAGCAATTCAACAGGAACCTAATCCATTAGAAAATAACACAGAAAATTCTGCTCAGCAAATAAATACTTCACCAATCAATGAAAATTCGCACCCAGCCAATGATATTAATCTTCAAAATTTATTGGATCAAAATAAAGATGTAATCAATACTACTGGCTCTACTATTACTCCGGCTACTAGTTCATCATTGTCAAACGAAAATGTTCCATTTGAGAATGCAGAATCAATAACTTCTAATATGATGCAATTTGGAATTCCGATTATCCAACAAGAATCAGTACCAGTAGAAAATTCTATTGGAAATTCTATAATGTCTAATTCAACTAATCCATCGATGATAGATAATGAAACTACGCTAAATCCTTTAACCGATTTTTCTTCACCACAACCAATAGAAGCAATTAAAATTGAAGAAAAAGAAATTCCCGCTATGTCATTCCCAGCAACTGATTCTAATACTGCAATACCTCCATTTCAATCAGAAATACCACCTATCACGAATAATATTCCTACCCAACCAACAAATAATCTATCAGGCGAACAAAGTGAATATATTACTTGTCCCCATTGCGGTGCTAAAATAAAAAATGGTTCTCTTAAATGTTTCATGTGTGGAAAACCGTTATAAGCAAAAATTAGTAAGGGAAATTAGTTGACAACTTTTAAAGAATACGGTATCATTATAACTACGGATGCAATGAACCGTTTCTATAATGGAGACATACTCAAGAGGCTGAAGAGGCGCCCCTGCTAAGGGTGTAGGTCGGGAATACTGGCGCGAGGGTTCAAATCCCTCTGTCTCCGCCATATTTGAAATTATCCCTAGATGGGTTAAAGGTACTGTTTATCGCAGTGCTTTATTTTTTGCTTAAAATTATGTGGGGTCTACATAACTAAAGTTTGTACACAATTAAAAAAGACATATTTCTATGTCCTATGGATTTATCGATATGTTCTTCTTCCTTTATTGATGATTTTAAAAACCCCATAACTACCAAAGTATTCATAAATTTTTTTCATAATAGTATCTCCTTATTCTTTTCAAAAAAATGCAACCCACTTCTTCACTATAATATAAAGTAGGTGCTAAAGTCAATCGAAAATGATAAAAAGTTACTTTTTATGCCTACTAGTTCGTGGGATGGTAAGTAAAGTTGTAATCTTTGTTTGTTTCTCTTTTTTAATATTATTTCTTATAATCTAATACAAGGCTATTTTTTTGTATTGTAAAAAACAATTTTGTGGTATTACTTTCTAAAAATAAAAAGTTGCAATCACCGAAAAATGTTATATAATGAATATAGAATAAGATAGGGTGATAGGATGAGAGAATTAAATAATAAAGGATTTGCTGCTTCAGTTGTCTTATACGGTGCATCAACGATTATTATTATGGTGTTGCTTTTGATTCTATCTGTTCTATCCACCGGTGAAAAAAATGTCAATAATATGTCAGATTCTATCAAAATGGAAGCGAGTGGCGTAAAAGGAAGCACTTATCAACTTAGAAATATGATTACAAATGGTGGATTTGAGGATGGAGCTACGGGCTGGACTACAGACATGGTTACAACAAGTAATACTACACAAAATGAAATAGTATCTAATTTTTATAAATCAGGTAGTAAAAGTTTACATATTAGTTTAAATGGTTGGCAGTATCAACGATTATCAGGCGCTATTTCTAAAGGAGATTTAATTTATTTTGGTGCATCAGTTAATGTAGAATCTATTATTGATGGTGGGTTGAGCGCGGGACTTACTTATAATCAAAATAAAGAGGAAGGGACGACTCATGGTTACAAAATAGAAGAACTAGAAGGAAAATATACTATTACTACTGCAACTGATGATAGTTTTATTCGCCATGGAATGATTGGTAAAGTAGGAGATGATACTGAAATTTTTGCTCAAATAGGAGCAGATAGCACAAGTAATATCGAAGGCTATGTAGATAACATCATCGTCATTAATCTAACTAAAACCTTTGGTGCAGGGAATGAACCAAATTTAGCTTGGTGTAATGCTAATATCGAGTATTTTGAAGGAACAACCTCAATAACCGTATATGAAAATGAATAGAAATCTTTCTTTTGTTTCAAAATGAATACGAAAGGAGATTTTTTTATGGCACGTCACAAAGTAGAAATTAGTGGCGTGAATACAGCGAGCATGAAAGTATTGAGTAGTGAGGAGACTGAGAATCTTTTTAGAAGAATGAAAGAAAATGATCCCACTGCTCGTGAAGAATTAATCGAAGGTAACCTAAAACTAGTTTTAAGTATTTTAAAACGATTCAATCGCCGTAATGAAAACTTAGATGATTTATTTCAAGTAGGGTGTATTGGGTTAGTTAAAGCTATCGATAATTTTGACATTTCCCACGGGGTAAAATTATCTACCTATGCTGTTCCTATGATTCTAGGTGAAGTAAAAAGGTACTTACGAGACAACAACAGTGTTAGAGTTAGTCGCTCTTTAAAAGATTTAGCTTACAATAGTCTAAAAGAAAAGGAACGTTTAACTTTAGAACAAGGAAAAGAAGTTCCATTAGAAGAAGTAGCTAAATCGTTAGGTGTAAAGGATTACGAAGTAATCACAGCATTAGATTCGATGAAAAGTCCTGTCAGCATCTTTGAGCCAATCTATAATGATGGGGGAGATACCATTTATCTTTGTGATCAGATTGAAGATAAAAAAGTAGCTTCTTCCGATATGGATATTAATCTTGCTCTCGACAATGCCATTAATGATTTGGAAGAACGAGAAAAGTATATTATCGATGAACGATATATTATGGGTAAAACTCAAATGGAAATTGCGACTGAGCTTGGTATCAGCCAGGCTCAAATTTCAAGGTTAGAAAAAAATGCAATTAATACCTTAAAAAAAGTACTAAAATAAAACCTTCAAATATAATGAAGTAGATGAAAGTGATGTATGTCTTGGACGATAAAAAGTCATTTCAATATAGAAGAGGAGACTGTTGGCTAGAAAAAATTAAGAAAAGATTGAATGCAGAAATAGTTAGGCTTTTGTTATTAATCTTTAGAGGAACTTACTACTAGCAAACATTTGCTGAAATGTAAGTCTTTCATTGTAAAGAGATTCACTATTAGCGAAATTTACACTACAATCTGCTAGTAAAACTAGAAAAAGGTTCTTATTCTTTTTTTCTCTTAATCTTGGGGTTAGTTTTTATCTATTAGTAAGAGAAAGAAGGTACACTAAAGAAATTACTCGTGATTTTCAAATGGTAAATAAGAAAAGGAGAACTATACTGGTTTTATTTCCATCGCTTCACACCCTCATTTCAAGAAGTTATTATGTCTTAAAAAGAAGCTTTAAAGTAGAAATTGCTTATCTCGATTTTCTTCCGATGAATTTTAATAAGTTCGAGATTTTAACAAAAAAGTAGACCACCTCTAGAACTAGCCTAACGATAATTAAACAGCGAAGGAATTAATTACAATGTGAAAGGAACATTAACTCTTTAACTACTAAAGACAAGAAAACTAAACCGATAAAGAGACATGAACAAAGTCTCTTTTTCATATACTTTGTTAGGTGGTAATATGAGATTATCGGATTTACAAAGTAAAGATATTGTTAATATTACTGATGGTAGAAATGTAGGAAATATTATTGATGTAAAAATAGACGAAGAAACGGGCAATATCGTATCCTTTATCATCGAACCTAACAAAAACTTTTTTCATTTCTTTAACCGTAGTAATAGCGTGGATACTGAAATAAAATGGCATAGCATTACCAAAATTGGCGAAGATGTAATCCTAGTGAAAATTGGACTACCATGAATGAAGACAAATTAAATTTTGTGAGGGTTGATTACTCTAAAAGAGTTGAATCGAGATAACAGTTCTCGGTACTAGAAAAATTATAACTTTTTAAGACTAACTGCACATTAATTGTGCGGTTTCAAAAAAATCTACACTTACTTTTTAAATTAAGGGAATTTTTTACACCCATTTACTACTTACAGTATGCATGGTACAATAAGGCAAGAGAAAAACCAAGGCTTTGGCTTATCCAATATAAAAAATAATGAAAAGAAAAGTAAAAGGATAGGATAGTTATGAAAACAAAAAAAGAATTACTTGCCCCAGCTGGCGATTTTGAAACATTAAAACAAGCGATTCATAATGGTTGTGATGCCGTTTATTTAGGAGGAAAGAAATTCGGTGCACGATCATTCGCACCAAATTTCAATGAGAAGGAATTAAAAGAAGCTATTTCCTATTGTCATCTATATGGAGTAAAAATTTATATTACTGTAAACACTTTAGTTTACGAACATGAAATGAAAGAAGTTTTAGACTACATAGAGTTCCTTTATCGAAATGGTGTAGATGCATTAATTATGCAAGATTTAGGATTAATTAGTGTTGTCCATGAACGCTTTCCCAATTTAGAGATTCATGCTTCGACACAGATGCATAATCATAATAGTAATCAATTAAAACTATTAAAAGAATTGGGAATAACTAGAGTAGTTTTAGCTAGAGAATTATCGTTAAAAGAAATTGAAGACTTAGCTAAAACAACAGATCTTGAATTAGAGGTATTCGTTCATGGAGCGCTTTGTATCTGTTATTCAGGCGAATGCTTATTTAGTAGTTTATTATTAGATAGAAGTGGGAATCGGGGTAGCTGTGCAGGAATTTGTCGTTTACCATTTTCCTTATATGAAGAAGAAAGTAAAGTTCCAACTTCTGGAAAGTATCTTTTAAGCCCTAAAGAATTAAACGAGTTAAATAATATGGAAAAATTAATGGCTTCTTCAATTACCAGCTTTAAAATTGAAGGAAGGATGAAAAGTCCTACTACAATCGGCTATATTACTAGACTTTATCGTCAAATGATGGATCAAATCTCCAACAATGAAAAACCATATTTAACTCCCAAACAAATCAAAAATCTCTATTCTTTATTTAATCGTGAATTTACGAAAGGCTATCTTTTTGAAGAGGCTGATAAGGATTTAATGAATAATAAAAGTCCTAATCATCACGGAATTTTTCTTGGACAAGTTCTTTCTGTCACCAAGAAAAGAATAAAAATAAAACTAGAAGAAGAATTAAGTCAAGAAGATGGAATTCGATTCATGCCAGAGAATAAGGGTATGATTGTAAATTATATCTATGATCAAAAGGGACTACTTCAACACCATGCTAAGCAGGGAACTATCGTTGAAGTCGACAATAAAATTGGCTTGGAAAAAAGTGGCGGGAGCGTTCGAAAAACCATTGATCATCAACTAGAGGAAGAACTAAAAAACTATTCATTAAAAAAAATTCCTATTGCTTTAACCGTCTCTGCCTCGAGAGAAACAGGACTATTACAAGTTAGTTTATGTGATCAAGAAAATCTAGTAGAAAAGGCGGAGAAAATTGTCGAAAATGCAGTAAAAAACCCAACCTCAGAAGAACGGATTATTGAACAATTAACTAAAATGGGGTCTACTTTGTTTACCGTTACTGAAATAAAGAAAGAAATTGACTCTAACATCTTTATTCCAATAAAAGAATTAAATGAACTTAGGCGTTTACTTTGTAGAGAACTAGAAGAAGTTAGACGTAATAAGAAAAAGCAAGTAATCATTAATCAAAGCCAAGATTATCCTTTAGTAAAATCCAACCCAATTTCGCCATGCCTTCATGCTTTAGTACGAACCGAAAAACAATTACAAGTTTGCTTAGAAGAAAATATTCCTATCATTTATGTAACAGATGAAAAACTATACCAGAAATACAGCCATCTTCCGAACTTATATTTACGATTAAGTAGATTAAATCCTGTTATGCCATCACCTACACCAAAACGTCTGTTGATAGGAGAAACTGGCTCTATAATCCTTGCTAAAGAGCATGAAATTACTGAAGTAATTGGTGATTATTTTTTGAATGTTACTAATGCCAAGAGTGTAGATTATCTAATTAGCCAAGGTTTAAAACGAGTAACCCTTTCTATTGAGTGTAAGGATGAGGATATTGAAGCAATCACGAATTCAAAAGTAGATAGCAACCAATTAGAAGTGATTGTTTATGGTAGAATAGAAGCAATGATTATGAAGTATCATCCGATTTCACACTTGAAAGCTACATCATCACTTCCATCTACGCCTAATGCGAAAAAATACTATTTAGTTGACCGCAATCATGAGAAATATCCGTTAATTGAAGAAGAAAATTGTACCCATCTTTTTTACTATAAACTAGTAGAACGTAATATCGAAAATCTATATGCAATGAAGATTAGAACTTTTCGTTTGGAATTTTTTGATGAAAGTGCTTCTCAAACCCGGGATATCATAAAAAAATACCAAAATCGTCTTATCAAATTACCACAAGTATGATAAAATAAATTCATAAGGATAGGTGAGATTATGAAAAAAAATACTAAAAATAAGAGTAGTAATAATAAAAATAACATAGGTGGCTACATCAAAATCGCTTTAATTTTTGTTGTAACGATATTTGCTATTCTCTTACTTAGAAATTGGTATTTAAGTGGTATTAACTATCAATTGAATACCCCAATTATTGGAAATGTATTAGTACAAGAAATTAATACCGAAGAAGTATATAACTACATTAGAGAAAATGAAAATGCCATTCTTTATGTCGGGGTTGTAAATGATCGAAATTGTCGTAAATTTGAAGAAGAATTTCAAAATGTTGTTACAGAAAGACAACTAGAAAATAGCATTACCTATCTAAACCTAACTAAAGAATCTAATATAACAAAATTCATTAAAGAGTTTAATAAGTTCTATGATACTGATCTTCTTGGATATCCTTCATTAGTTGTTTTTCAAGATGGTAAAGTATTAGATGTTTTAACAGTCAGTACTGGCGGAACGTTATCAAAAGAAAAAGCAGTTGAGTTTCTAGATCAACATCAACAACGTATAATGGATGTGAATTGATATGCTTCATGTTGTACTATATGAACCAGAAATTCCTACTAATACAGGAAATATTATGCGTACTTGTGTCGCAACAGATACGAAATTACACTTGATAAAACCCTTAGGATTTCAGCTGGATGATACTCATTTAAAAAGATCGGGAGTTAATTATATCGATAAGTTGGATTATCATGTTTATGAGAATTTTGATGAGTTTAAAGAAAAAAATCCAGGTGATTATTACTATTTCACTCGTTATGGGCACAAACCACATACTAGCTTTGATTATTCTGATCAAGATAAAGAAATCTATTTAATTTTTGGCAAAGAGTCAACCGGAATTCCTAAAGAAGTATTAAAGAATGATTTAGAACATTGTATGCGTATTCCTATGACTGCCAATGTGCGGGCATTGAACTTATCTAATTGTGTTGCAATATGTGTTTACGAAGTACTAAGACAACAAAATTTTAAAGATTTATTTCGTGATGAACCATCAGATGAACACCACAAGGGAAGCGATTTTCTAGAACGAGAAGATACAGAATAAAAGAGAGAGCTAAACATTAGCTCTTTTTTAGGAGAATTTTATGAAAAAAAAGTTTTTTTCTTTACCTACTAAATATGCCTATCTCTATTTTTTTATTCCTTTTGCCGTATCTATTATCGTAAGTACTAGTTATGATAATGACATTTGGTTTTTACTTAATCAGGGTAGATATGTAGTAACTCATGGTATTCCTTATATGGAGCCTTTTACTATTCATGAAGGATTAGACTTTGTTATGCAACAACATCTAGCTGCTACTATTTTTTACGAAGTCTATCATTGGTTAGGTGGCTTTGGATTATCCTTACTTATTATCACAATAAATCTTTTTATTTTGTATTTTTTGTATAAAATATGTCTAGTGATTAGTGATAATCGCCGTAATTTATCCATTTTCTTTGCTATTTTAGTCGATGGCTTATTATTAATGAATTTTATTCAAACTCGTCCTCAAGTTTTTACTTACTTAATTCTATTAATTTTAATCTACACATTAGAAAAATATCAACAAACTAGAAAAAAACAATATCTGTTGTTCTTACCATTACTGTCTCTCTTAGAAATCAATTTACACGCTTCAATGTGGTTCATGTTATTTCTATTTTTGCTTCCGTATACCATTGAAATGACCATTCAAGATTATCAGCAAAGAAAATTAAAAAGAATACTACCATTATACACTAGTATCATATTGATGTTTCTAGCAGGCCTTTTTAATCCCTATGGAATCGCTGCCATTACTTATATTTTCACCTCTTATGGATATACTAGTATCAATGCCCTTGTACAAGAAATGCAAGTACCACAATTGGCAACACGAATGGGAGTAATCATTTATACTGTCGTTTTAACTGTTTATATAATTTATCTAGTTTCTAAAAAAAGAAAGATAAAATTAAAATATTTGTGCTTGCTTTTGGGTACAACCTATTTAGCACTTTCTTCATACAAGGGTTTTGCTTTCTTTCTTTTAGGTGGATTACTCCCATTAATCTATTGTATAAAGGAGCATTTTCCCCAGCTTCCAATATCAACAATAAAAAAAACAGCATATCAGCAACGAGTAATTACTTTTCTATTTGGTTTAATGCTAACACTTCTTATCTTTTTACCCCACGAGCTAACCAATCCATTAAAAACCACTATCGATTACTTATTATCACACTATGATAAGAACCAAGTTATTTTATATACGGGTTTCTCTGAAGGAGGATATGTTGAATACCGAGGTTTAAAGACGTATATTGATTCTAGAGCCGAAGTGTTTTTAAAACGAAATAATCATCAAAAAGATATCTTTCAGGAGTATTACAACCTACAAAAGGGACAATTATCACTAGATAAATTTATTAACACTTACCATTTTACTCACTTTATTGTCGCCCCAAATGATGTCTTATACCCATATTTACAGCAAGAAAAAGAGAAGTATGATCTTCTCTTCAGTACTGATGAATATTATTTATTTAAAACTAAGTAGGAAATCCTACTTTTTTATTTTGAAGTGTTTTTCTCTTGTTGCTCGTCTTGTTCAACAGAGTTATCTTTTTCATTAGATTGATCTGAAGCCTCATCTTCAATAAACCCACTAGCCTTAAACTTAGAAATAATCTTTTCTCTTTTTACTGATCCAACAATTCTTGCGGCTGTTGTTTCCTCTTCACCATCTATATAAAAAATCACAGTAGGCGTTGCTGAAACAGCAAGTTCATCGTATTGATCAGCAGTTAACTTATCAATATTGATATACTTTACTTCAATTTTGTAACTAGAAGCAACATCTTTTAATTTCGGACGAAAATCTTTACAAGCCGTACAATCATCACTCATTACCTCCAAAATAAAAGTTTCCTCATCTTCTAATAGTTTTTTGTATTCATCATAAGAAATTTCTTTTAAATAACTCTTAGAACACCCACTAACCAATAAAAGAGCAACTAAGATAATAATAAAACTAAATTTTTTCATAACATCTACCTCTCATAATTAAAAAGTATATCACAAAGCGCGGAAAAAATCTTTTATTTTTATTCAAAATAGGTTATAATGAAAAAGAATAGAAGAGTAGGAGGGGAAAAACGTGATTCTAAGAAAGCCATATGCCTTTTTAATTCGTAACTTTAAGAAAATCAATATAGTCTTACTCGCTCTAGTTATTTTTGTTTTATGGAAAGAATTAGAATTATATCAATTCATAAAAGATTATATCGCAACCGGTATTTATAGTAGTCAATTAGATTCCATAAGTAACTATGTAAATATTTTTTCTATTGGCGCTATTGTACTGATTACTATTATTTCCGCAATCTTAGCTTATTTACTAAAATATAAGGATAAACCATTTATTTCCTATGTATTTATCTTAGGTGTATCAATTATCACGTTAGCCTTCTTTATTTATCATTATTATTACTTTACGATAACGGTAACACAGGAGTTTGATTTAGTATCTGCGTTAACGATTCGAGATTTATCTTTTATTGTCACTATTCCCTATTATCCAGCTATTTTATTATTACTTATCCGTTCCATAGGTCTAGACTTAAAGAGATTTGGATTTGGAGAAGACAAAGAATTCGCAGAAATTAACGACGAAGATCGTGAAGAAGTAGAAGTAGAGATTACTTTTGATAAAGATCGTTATATTAGAGCCTTTAGAAGAAATCTTCGTTATATAAAATATACCTTTTTAGAACACAAGTTTAGTATTAGTATTTTAATTGTTTTGGTTGTGTTATTAGCTTCATTTAATGTCTATCACTATGCTTTTGTAGTCAATAAAGTATACAGTATGGGAGAAGCAGTATCCGCAAATGGACTTAAATTCCAAATAGAGAATGCCTATATCACTAATCGTGATTATACCGGAAATCAAATTGCAAAAAGTAAATACTATTTTATCTTGGATGTAAAAATTACCAATGATCAAACTAGTGATGTTCCAATCAGTAATGAATATTTCTTCTTATATATAGATAATCAACAGTATACCCCTTCTGAAAGATTCAATTTATATTTTAATGATATTGGTACGCTTTATAGTAGTGGTAAGAAAATTAAAGCTTCTAGTAGTGAAAATATTTTATTTGTTTTTGAGATTGATGCCCCAAAAGAAAACAGTAACTTTTTATTAACTTATCGAACTGGTAAATTTAATGATGCCGCCAAAAGAATTCGGGTTCAGGTAAGAGATATCAGTAAATTTATTGAAAAAGCCAATGTCTCTCTCGGCGAAGAGTTAACTGTTCCTATCAATTTAGAGAAAGAATGGACATTTAGCCTATCTAATTTTGCGTTAACGAATGCGATGGATTATCGTTATGAACAATGTAATGCTAAAACTTGTCCTATCTATGAGGCGACCCTAGAAAGTAAAGAAAATCAAGTGATTTTCTACGCAAAATATAAATTAAAAGAAGGAAGCAAAAAGGATTTTCTCGATTTTTTAAAAACTTATGGAAAGATACGCTATACCATAAATGGAGAGACAAAAGAGATGAATATTTCTTATCTACTAACGAATTATCGTGGAGATCATTTATTTATCGCAGCACCTAGTGAGATGGTAAATGCGACTAATATAGAACTATACTTTACAGTTAGAACTTATCAATATTTTTATCAATTAAAAGGAGAATAGATTATGGAAAAAGTAAAAGCTTGGTTTCTAAGAAATAAATACTTAAAAGCGGTAGGAATATTGATTGCGCTTAGTTTATTCTTATTCCTGCTTGGATATCTTCTATGGGTATTCTGGCTATCAAAAATTGAAATTTTCAAACAAGAAGAACAAATTTTCCTAGATGCGGTTAAACGTTACTATGAGTATCGTCAAGAATTATTACCAGGTAAGGGAGAAAGTAGAGAAATCTCACTAGAAAAGATGTTTTTAGAAAATAGAGTAGAGGCTCTATATGTACCTAAGACCAAAAAATTATGTGATACTTCAAGCTGGGTTAGAGTAGTACAAACCGAAGATGGAGAATATCAGTATTATACTTATCTAAAATGTGGCAAATATGAATCCGATATCGACCACGAAGGACCAAAAATCGAGTTAAATGGCGAAGAAAATATGATCATTAGCCACAATAGTACTTATGAAGATCCAGGGGTTAAAAAAGTTATTGATAATGTAGATGGAGAGATAGATATTTCTAAGGTAACTGTGGATACCAGTAAAGTAGATACTAGTAAAGTAGGTAGTTATGAAGTAATCTATAAAGTAAAAGATAGTACTCATAATCAAACCAAAGTGACGAGAACGGTAACAGTAGCTAGAAATTTTTCAGAAACAGTAGCTAGTGAAACCGATGAAAGCAATTACTATAAAGGACAAGTAGAAGACAACTATGTTCAATTTTCTGGTATGTTATGGCGTATTATCAATGTTGATGAAAATGGTAACGTAAAATTAATCAGTGAAGATGTCGTCAGTAATCTTAGATATGATAGTACTGGATATAAGGATTCTAATGTCGAAGCTTGGTTAAATAATGTTTTCTACAATAGTTTAACAAATCCAGATAAATATTTAGTCGATACTACCTATTGTGTTGGCGCAGTAAATAGTGTAGATGATATTAATAGTAGCTGTAGTGAGACAGTAACGGCTAAAGTGGGATTACCTAGCCTAGACGAATACTATAAGACAGTAGAAAATAGTTACAGTTCGATGAATTATTGGAATAATTATTATTATTTGCTTGCCAATAAGCGTGAGAATGAAAATTTAATAATTACTGAGCGTAGAACTGCTAGTCTAACGAGCAATTTGAATATTTTGCCAATTAAGCCGGTCATTACGATAAAAAATGGTCTTTATATTTATGAAGGGGATGGAACGAAAGAAAATCCTTATAAATTAAATGATTATCAGTACGGAGAAGAACACGAGGAAATAAAAAACAGGTTGGTTGGTGAATATATTTCTTATTCAGGACAATTATTTAGAATTATTGGTCAAGAGAAAGACGGTAGTGTTAAAGTAATCGGCGCTCATCCGCTACTAAATATTAGTGATAACAGAGTTCTAACTGTCTCTACTTCTGATATTCCAAATTATCAATATAACTTAACTGATGAAAATAATCCAGGATACATACTTAATGAAGATTATATTGAATACTTAGATGACAGTAATATTATTCCTTATGAATATGAGATTATTACAAATAGTCCTAGCACGAAATATAATGATTTAGAAACAGAAAAAGTAGAAGCAAAACTGATGTTGGCATCAACGATTGATTTGTTTGCTAGTGTAAGTGGTAGTCCTTATAGTGGACAACGTATTCAACTATTCTTAGATCGTTCTACAGGAGAAAATATGGTAATCATGATGAATGTAGTAACAGGAATGTCATTTGAATTAACAAATGATAATTTCCCTGAATTTTCAGTTAAAGTAGTGATGCATGTGAATGGCAATTTAAAAATAAGATCAGGAAAAGGTACAATGAACGATCCATATTTATTGCAGTAAAGGAAGTGATAACTAATGAGAAAGAGAAAGTCAAAAAACAAGAGACTAGATCTAAAAAAGAGAATGTTAATTACAATAAGCATTTTGGTTATTATCGTATTAATTATAGCCATTATTTATTTCAGTATAACGGGTAGTAAGTTTGATACAAGTATCACTTTGAATTTTAAAGATCGAACTCAGGATTCCCTAGAATTTAAATATGAAGATTTTTATACTGTTGGTTGGATTCAAGTACAAGGTACAAACATTGATATGGCGGTTTTGAATAGCTTTGATTATGGTGATGATGGTATATCTGATTATGCGTGGCGTAGCTCGGAATACGATACCGATGAAACTAGAGAAGTTATACATGGTCATAATATTATTAATGTGTCCAGTACACCGATTCGTGATATGAGCATGTTAAATTATTTTGAAGGCTTGATGGCTTTTACCTATTATGATTTTGCGCAGGATAATTTGTATATCAGTTATACCAAAGAAGGAAAAGAAGAACTTTATAAAATTTATGCGATTGGATTCTATGATTATGCAGGAGATAATGACAGAAGCATGAGTAATCCTGAACAAATCAAAGATTATATTGCTAGTGTGCGCGATAATTCAATCTATGATTATGATATTGATGTAAATGAAAATGATGAATTGATTGCTGTTAAAACATGTACTAGATATTTTGGCGCTTTTGAGAAACAACAATTTGTAATCGATGCACGTAAAGTGAGAGATGACGAAGAAATTGAGAAGTATAAGGTAACGAAAAGTAAAAACTTTAACATGTTAGCAGAAGGTGCTGCATCAGAAATTGGATAAAAAACTATGTCAAAAAATTAAAATATGTTATAATGAAATATATAGTATAGTAGCGAGGTGAACATAATGAGAAAATCAAAAATACTTTTCTTTTTCTTGATTGTAATCTGCGTGATTTTATTACCACAAAAAACAGAAGCAGCTACAGGATTACAAAATAAAAACTTTTGTCTTTCCAACAAGCGATACTACCAAGTAAGTTGGGATCCAAGTGTATCAACTGCCGTAACCCTCGATAAAATCGATGAAGCGGCGATAATGAGTGGTTATGTTACTTATCCAGTCGGTACGACTGATTTAACGCCATATAAACTTAATGTGGTAGAAAAGGGATATAATTGCTATACAGATAGTTATGGTAGTATTCAGACTTGTCCTACAACAGCTGAAGATAAAAGATACGAATTAAATAATGTGCTAGCTGTTGATGATGAAACCAATCAATACAAAAATATTGAAATGGAATTAAATTTATCGAATGGTTTAATTACCCTTAAGATAAAAGATTTATTTGGTGGCACCGCAAAGATACGGTATGTAGCCCCAGGCGAAGAAAAAAATACCACTTCACAATTTTCAACTGATTACAGCAATTTTTTGTCAAAAGAAGGGAACTATTATGTATTGAGAAATCTTGAACCTTCAAAATATAATGCTGCAACCGGTTCGATTGATGTCAATAAAATAACTTTAGAATATTATATTGATGATCCTTCTTCACCTTGTAATAATACTTATATTGCAAGCGTAGAAGTCGTTATCAATACCGCAGATAGTATTAATCTTGATAACCCAGCAGTCACTTCTAGGGATACAAATAATTCTTACGGGTGTAAAACAATAGAAGATTATATTCAATATCTAGTAGATAGCAAAGTAGTTTATTCCCCAGACCCTGCTTACTTGCAAACTTTAATTTCCTCTTTAAAACTTAACTATGCAGGAGTTTGTTATGAAGATAAAATTACTTACAGTCAATATCTGACATTAAGAGAAGATATTCAAAAAGCTTATCAAAATCTGCAAGCCTTAGTTGGAAGTGCTCCAGAGGATGGATATTCAATTCTTGATACGAGCAATGGTTTTCAATGTAATACAGAACGACACCAAGGATATCAAATAGTCTATAGTCAATCGGGTACCTATTGGGGACTTACCTGTTGGGAAAAATATGACATTTATCCAGTTGGAGCTAAACTCGTCTATGCAGGAGCAGGATTCACTTATGGAGGAACATTTCAAGCAACAAGGCAATGTTCAATAGTTCATAAACAACAAGTTATTAAGAAACCTAAATGCGTTTACAGTTGTCACACAGTCTGCAGCTATGATGAAAGAAGCGGTCGTGTCACTAAAGGTGACGATCCTGGTGAAGATCCTACTAGCGGTCCAAATGACGATTTTGACGCTTGCGTAAATTCGTGTGATGGTGGTAAATATACACAAAGTTGTATTAATTCTTGCTACAATACAGTGTATGGCAAAAATAACCCTAGAGATTTATCTCTTTTAGATGCCAAACTAGAACGTCCAACTACATTTCTTGAGCATTCTATTGAAAGAACTGGGACGAGTATTATCGATGTAATTACTTCTACCTCGGATAGTCGCTGCAGCTTCAGTCATGATTCAGTAGACGGTGCAGGTAATTATAAAGGAATGTATACCTGTAGTGTACATACTGAACACTGTGGTGATGTTGGAATGACATTCTCAACATATTGTGATAATCATAATGGAATCTGCACAATTACTGAAACAGTAGGTCCTGCAGGATGTGTAGATAATCCAGATGAGTTATACGGTAATCAATTGATTGCCTCAAATAATGAATATGTGAACTTTAAATCCATCGCTGAAGAACAACAAAAGACAGGTACTTACACGATTAATATTTCAGATTCTTATTTAAAGAAAGGTAATCAGGCTTATACTTATACAGTAAGTTCAAATGATGCCGATATTATTGAAAATGTAAGTCATAGTGGTGTAAGCTGTCCAGGTGGTACAAGAACAGTACAATTAGGAGATTCACCTACTCCATTCAATATAACAGTAAGTTACTGTACGAAAAACGAAAAATCCATAACAGTAGATTTACAACTACCAGAAGCTTATGTAAATAAAACAACCGGTCTAGCTGCTTACAAAGCGGGCAGAGGCTATGAAGCATTTGATGCCAATACCGGACGTTTAGGCAATATTAATTTTGATGCTAAGAAATTCTATGCTGGCGGAAGAAGATACTATACGGATCCAAAGAGCAGAAATACAAATGTATCCATCCCACTAGATTATAATCAGAGAGTTAGTTTAATTGGCTATGACCAATATTTCAGTCAGGGCAATAAAAAAGCAACTATAACTGTTAATGTAAATGGAATTGGAACTCGTGACTATAGTGATCAAATCAATTGCTTCTATGGAGTATATAATAATTTATTCATTGACCCAGATGATCCAACCCAAGTAGATGGATCTAATTGCCCAGATTGTGATCAGCCATGTACCGGGCCAAATTGTCCAGAGACTTGTACAGGACCAGATTGCCCTGGCGGAGATACACCACCGATTGATTATTCTGGAATAACCTTTATCTATAGACCGATTGATTTAGTCGATGTCTTCCCTAATGATAGAAATCCACGTTGGAATTGGACAAATGGAGCAATCCCAACCGATAGTCGAATCTATAATCTATTAGGATATAAGATCAACCCAATTGAGTTAACTGAAGATATCGAATATAAGGGAAATGAAATCTATAGTGATACAAATGAA
This sequence comes from uncultured bacterium, assembly GCA_949296705.1. GTDB lineage: Bacteria > Bacillota_I > Bacilli_A > RF39 > UBA660 > Alloscybalousia. The sequence continues at coordinate 31,773 of CASFOW010000042.1, read as the reverse complement.
GTAGATTACGACATCATCCTGACGACAGAACAAATCATGCGAATACGACAGTACAACAAGAATGTAGGAGACTTTAACGGCGATGGATATACAAATTATCTGGACTATGATATGAGTTGTTCAACGATAGGTGGTCGTGAAGTATGTACAAGTAATTTCTTAGACGACACAGGAAATGTTACTTATACAAGTGGTTATAATGCGCAGTCACGAAAACAAATTGCCATATGCAACAATGCCTACGGTGGCGATTGTGACGATGATTAAAAGGAGAGAGTTATGAGTAAAGGAATGATCATTACAGGAATTATAATCTTAGGAGTATTAACTCTAGCCTGTGTAAATTTAATTCAAAACTATCAATCGGGTAACGAATTAGATTATTACTTATTGAAAGAAACAACTGAAGCAGCAATGATTGACGGCGTCGATTGGGGATATTATCGTACATCCGGTGGAATTATACGAGTAGATAGAGAAAAATTCTTAGAGAGTTTTATTAGAAGATTTGCAGACAGCGTTTCTGCATCTTCTACCTATCGAATCAAGATTATTGACTTCAATGAAACACCACCAAAAGCAAGTATCCAAGTAGGAACGACAACAGTTGCCTCTTTTGTTGGCGAAGATTTCGATATCGTAACGACGATTGATGGTATATTAGAAACAAAATATAATGAAAAAAGAAAGATTGAAGAAGTTGAGTAGGAGGGGAAAATAATGAATGGAGTAGGAACCAGAGTAAAGAAGTTCTTAACAAACAAAAATACAGTTACGATAATCTTGACTGTTATCGCAATTGTCGTCTTGTATTTTTTCTACAATTACAGAATTAGTCAAAAAACCAATCCAACTAGTGTACCTTACGCCTTAGTAGATATTTCTTCTAGAACAAGAATTACTAGCGATATGGTTGGTATCGTGGATGTACCAATGGCTATGGTACAGGGAGATGTTATTACTGACACTAGTAAAATTATTAATTACTATGTTAATGCAGATTGCACAATCCCACAAGGTAGCTTATTCTATCAAAGAGCAGTAGTTACCCAATCAGAGTTGCCAGATTCAATACTATATGACTATCCAGATGATTATGTCTTAATGAACTTAGCCGTTACAACGGAAACAACTTATGGTAACAAGATCTATCCTGGAAACTATATTGATATCTATATTAAAGCAACCAATAAAGTAGATGAAGAAAATATTACCGCAGATACTGAAGATAAAATTATGGTTGGTAAACTATTAAAGAATGTAAAAATTCTTGCGGTATTAGATTCAAATGGTGATGATGTATTCGAAGACTTAGAAAACGTTAAAACACCATCACAAATTATCTTCGCTTTACCAGAAGAATATCATATTCTATTAAGAAAGGCTGGATATTTACGTACTTATGAAGTTGCTATTATCCCAGTACCAACGAATGAATCACTAAAAGAAGAACCAGGTGAGGTAAGTATTGCTAGTGAAACATTACGTGACTTTATTAACGAAGTAACTGAGTTTACTGATTTGGATTTAGAAAATCCCGCACCATTACCAACAGAGTAAAGAAAAGAGGAGCTAGAGTATGAAAGATAACCTATTTGAACAATTAGATTTTGGGGCTTTTAGAGAGTATATCGAAAATGATGATATCACCGATATCTCATACACGAATAATGGACAAATTTGGATTCGTTCTTTAACCCAAGGTTCACTTAGAGTAGAAAATCCCGCCATTAATAATAGTGTAGTAGAAAAGTTAGCTTTTCAATGTTCCAACGTTATGGGGACAACTTTCAATAATGCTAGCCCTTTCCTTGATGCGGAAAGTCCAGAGTTACGTATGAATTTCGTCCATGAATCAATTGCAACTAACGGAATTGCGTTAGTTATTCGTAAGACACCAGCTAAGATACGATTAAAAGAAGAAACGTTATTAAAAGAAGATTATGTAACCAAAGATATTCATGATTTCTTAATTAAATGCGTTCATGGACATTGTAATATCATCGTCTGTGGAGAAACAGGTTCAGGTAAAACTGAATTTGTCAAATATCTAGCATCCCATACTAAAGAAAGTGAAAAAATCATTACGATTGAGGATACCTTGGAATTACACTTAGATAAGATTTATCCACATCGTGATATTGTCGCAATGAAAACTAATAATATCGCTTCTTATAGTGATGTATTAGTTACTTGTATGAGACAGAACCCTAAATGGATTCTTTTGTCAGAAGTCCGTAGTGCCGAAGCTGTAAGTGCCGTTCGTAACTCTATTTCTTCAGGACATAATATTTTATCGACAATCCACTCAGATAAAGCAAGTGCAATTCCACATCGTATGTATTCTTTAATGGAAACAGAACTAGATGTTGATCAATTCTTAAGTACGATCTATCGTTATGTTCAATTAGGCGTTCATATTAAAGCTTACTATAGTAAGAAATATGGAAAATTTCATCGTGAAATTGATGAAATTACGGAATTCTATATCGATGATAATAATAAACCAGTCTACAATGTTTTATATCAGAAACTAATGAATGGAAAGATTATTAAGAAAAATCCTAGTCAGCATTTGATCGATTCACTATTAGCACAAAATGTTGAACTAGAATCAACTACTTTTGAAGGAGCGGAAGAAGAAGATGGGGGAATAAAATTGGAAGATGTGATTGGGGAGAATCCAACGACAAATTTAGAATCTCCTAAGGTAGAGAATGTAAAAGTTCCTACCGCAGGAGATAATATATCCAAACAAACAGAGACAGTGAATGCTTCCTTGGAAAGAAAAGAAACAATTACACCAGTATCTAGTCCAGTACCATCAGTTTCTAATCCTGTTGGCAATGTACCAGTAGCTCCAACACCGAATCCTAATCCGATTTCGACTCCTTCCCAGAGTTCAACGACAACTTTAACTCCACCACACGAACAACAGCCAGTAACACAGACATTAGGACAAGCTATACTGCAACCAACTAGTAGTGGTATAACTCAAGGGGGAAATCCAACAGTGAATCAAACTCAACCAATCATCGTGGATTTTAACAACAATTAAGTGAAAAGAGGTGAGAAATAGTGGAATTATTAATTCTATTAGCCATAGCGCTATTTATACTTTTTTACCGTAAATATAAAGGACAAAATGTCTATCACTTTATTACGTTACAAGCAACGAACATGTATAATCGTTTTGCTCCGTATTCCTTTAAAGTTATTCGCCAGAAAACAAAGGATTTAGGGCAAGAATACACTCCGAGACAATATATGATTCAAGTAGTAACTTTTTCTATTTTTGCCGGAGTTATTTCTTATCTATATTTCTATAATATATTGATTTCAGTAATCTATATTATTGCCTTAGATATGACGATTCCTTATCTTGCTTATCTAAGATGCAAAAGGGTTTATAGCGAATTTATCTTTGAACAAATTCAAATCTATACGACAAATACAATTATGGAGTTCGCAACTACACAAAGTTTCGTAAAAGCTCTAGAAGGTGTTGTTGCATCAGGTGTCTTAGAAGATCCTGTACTAAGTGATGTTGATTTAATGATTTCTCTAGCTTATCAGAATGGATCTATCGATGAATCCATCGAATTTATGACTACCAAGTATCCATATTATATTGTTAAAAATATGCATCAATTATTTTTACAAATTACCAAAGAAGGAGCTAGAGACTCTGGAGAATCTTTAGATAACATGCAACTAGACATCGATATGCTAGTAGAAAGTGTATACCGTGACCGTATGGAAAGAGCAAATTTTCATAAAGGATTCTTAAAATATGGAATTATGCTATATCTGATGGTAATGCTAATTCAATATTTATTAGGTAGAGATACCTATATTCAATTGTTAGATAATGTCTTTGTAAAGATAATTCTTCACGGTATTATCTTAGTAAATAGTTACTTCCTACTCAAGGGTGAGAAGTTTTACAATGAGAATGTGGGTGAAGAATAATGGAAATATTTATTGTTGGTGCAATTTTTGTATTTATCTTAGTATATAATCGAAATATTGATGGTGAAAAGTTTATTCAAGATAATAAGATGCTATTAGATAAATTAAAAGAAGATGATTTTGAGTTTCTAGTAGCTGCTCGTTATGGGGATAAAAAAACACCAGATGAGATATTTGCCAAACGATTAAAAAATGGTGGTTTAGTTATTGTTATTTTTCTTTTTGTTTTTTTAACTGAATTATCATTAATTAATATTGTGTTATCGATTTTAGTTGGTTACTTTGTATATAAGATAGAATATACAAATTTAAAGAAATACTATAAACGTCACTTACATGAAATTGATGTCATGTTGCCATACTATTTAAAGGGATTAGAAATCTTAGTACAGCACTATACTGTGCCAGTTGCGCTAGCTAAATCAATTCCGGAAGCACCGGATGTATTTAAACCAGGACTTAGAGAAATGATTGCAAAAATTGATGCAGGCGATTCTAGTATTCAGCCTTATATGGATTTTGCTAATCAGTATCCAGTTCGTGATTCAATGAGAATGATGAGATTACTATATCGTTTAGGATTAGGTTCCCAAGAAAGAAAACAGGAACGTTTATTAATGTTTTCTAGAACAGTATCTAATTTACAAGCTAAGGCAAGAGATCAAAAATACAAAGAAAGAATCGAGCATATGGAAGGACAAACTATGGTTATGTTAGTAGCGACTGGTGCTGGTGTTATGGTTCTGATTCTAATAGCGATGATTTACATGTTTACAAATCTTTAACGTAAAGAACTATGCAGGTAATGAAAATTATGCTATAATATTATTATAAGGAGGAGATAATTTATGAAAGAAGCAACTGGTGAATTAAATATGACCGTTGTAACAATTATTGCGATAGGAGCGATTGTTGCCTTTTTCTGGGTAATGTGGCCAACTATTTCTAATACGATTACAGATACTTGGAATACAATTAGCGGTAATGCCGGTCAAGATGTAAACTGTCCAGCTGGGCAATACTATAATGGTACAAGTTGTGTTAGTGGCTAGTCATTACTCTAGTAGATAGTAAATAAAAATAAGATAAAAGAAGAAAAGCGGTGGTAGTTTGAAAGAAGGAGTAGGTGGCGTATTTGTATTACAGGCAATTGTTGTTGCGATGATAATCATTACTTGTTTACTGGCTTTTTCTGTCAATTATACAAAAGCTTTTCGAGTAAAAAACGAAATACGTAATATTATTGAAAAGCATGAGGGATTGTCAGTAGAAGCACGTCATGAAATAAATGACGTTGTTCGTGGAATGAATTATTTCTTACCTGCTGAATATGAATCGGTTTGCGAACAAATGGGGTATGATGTCTATAATGGAAAAACTAGTGAAAATGGAAATGGAGTTCGCTTTTGTATCAAATGTGAATATGCAGATATTACAGGTAGGCCCAATGATGATGATAGAAGTAGAGCCGCCTATTATTCAATTGTAACTTTTGTTACTTTTGATGTTCCACTAGTTAATAATATTTTGCCATTTACCGCTAGTTTTTTCAAAATAGCAGGAGAAACACCATTGATTTATTCTGATGTCCATGCAAAAGAAGCAAGTGAGTTCTGCAATTCGAGAAGATAGGGTAAAGTAGGTGATACCGTGAAAGAAGCATTAGGTGGTGTTTTGTCTTTTCAGGCTATATTTGTTTTTTTAGTATTAATGATAGGACTTTTGATGTTTAGTGTCAGCTACACAAAGTCTTTTCATATGAAGAACCAATTGATAACAATCATTGAACAATATGAGGGATTAACGCCTAGTGCCAGTGACAAAATTGATGATTACGCCAATCGCTTAAATTACTCTTTTTCTTCTACTAGTATTTATGAAGATAAATGTCGTAGAATGGGGTATGAACCATATGTTCAGACCTTAGAAAGTGGCGAAAAGTTTGTCTTTTGTGTAAAATGCGAATTAGCTGATGTGACTGGTACTAATAATTCTAATTTGACTTACAAAGGAGCTCAGTATGCTGTGGCTACTTTTGTTAATGTAAACATACCAATTATCAATAGGATTTTTCCGGCTGCCGCGAATTTTTTAGTGATAACTGGGGAGACAGATACCATTTATTCATCAGGAAATAACAGTGAATTATGTAGAAATGCAAGGCATTCTTAAAGGCAGGATGGTGGTGAGTAATAGATGAATGTAATTATATCCAATGAAAGACAAGCGGAGCTTGCCAATTTAGATATAGAAGTAATCAAATCTATTCATGGGGTATTTAATGCCGATGAATTAGTTCAAATGTTTAGTAATTTTTTCTTCGGTAGAATGATTCTGGATTTAACAGCATTGAAAGACTATCATGACATCAGAAATCTTCAAAAGCTGTCTATGGCTTTAGATGTGGAAAAGATTATTATTCTTTTGCCTGATACGCCTGAGTGCTTAGCCCCTCAATTTCTATCTAAAATGATTTCAATGGGGATTTATAATTTCACAACTAATCTAGATGGAGTAAATTATCTATTAAATAATCCAAATACTTATCGAGACGTCGCTCATTTACAACAGTTAGATAGTAGTCCGAGTGGCGGCAACAATCTTACTCAGCAACAAGCAGTCCCTAGTTCATCAGATGGTAGTACAATGATAATTAATAATATCGCTAGTGGTGGAGCCTACATCTTAGGAATTAGAAATTTAACTGATCACGCGGGGGCGACAATGCTTGCTTACTTATTAAAGAAAGAACTAGACAGTTTAGGAAAAGCAGCTTTAGCCATTGAAGTAAATAAAAGAGACTTTATCTATATCAATGATCAAAGTTTAATTTCCGTAAATAGTGAACGCTTGTCGGCTGAATTAATGAAACATCGCGATGTTTCTGTAATTTTATTAGACCTAAATGGTGATGAAAATATTGATTTATGTACTGATGTCATTTATTTAGTAGAACCATCAACGATAAAACTAAACAAGTTAATGCGAAGGGACAGAACGGTTTTCGAAAAATTGCGTGGTAAGAAGATTGTTTTGTCGAAAAGTTTATTAACTATGCAAGATGTTTCAGAATTTGAGTACGAAGCAAGCACCAAGGTATTCTTTAATTTACCGCCTTTGGATGAAAGAGCTAATAACTCAGAAGTACTATGTGATTTATTAAATCGTCTAGGTATTGGCACTTATAGTGGTGGTGTGATGTAAAAATTCGTAAATAATATTGACTATATGAATAAATTGATATATGATTGACATATATTAAGAGGAGGAATTACGATGTTTGATTTAATACAAATCTTGGAATGCCCAGAAGATTTACAACCAATCTTTAGATTTCTAAAATACGGGATTTATCCTATTATTCAGATTGGTATTCCGATTATTTTGATTATTATGGGATCTATCGATTTAGGTAAAGCTGTATTATCTAGTGACGATAAAGAGATTAAGGGTGCAACAGGTAGATTGATTAAACGTGCGATTGCGGCTGTAGCAGTATTCTTTGTATCAACAATAGTGTCTTTATTAATGGGAATGTTTTCAAGTGCTAATACTGGTGTTGAAACAAGTACCGAAGGTAGTGGAAGTTGGGTAGATTGTTGGAAAGAATTGTAGTATACAATATAACACAATAATAACAAAATTATATTTTGTTATTATTTTTTTTATGCTATAATACTTATATGTATGAGTGAGGTCTAATATGAAGAATAAATCAATAATTAATTGTCTTTTCATGGTGTGTACCATTATATTATTTTTAGTTGCAAATGATAAAGTAGAAGCTAAAGCTACAAGTTGTACTTATGAATATTTAGATGGGACAATATCATTCTCTGTCAATCAAAATGATGAGCTTGTTTTAAAGAGTAATGTTTTTACAGAATGTGCAGATATGGATATGGACGGAGTTGCAGAAACTTGCATAGATTCTACTATCCAGTCTTTAAAATTAAGTAGGTATGATTTATCTAATCTTATTCTCCATACAGCTGGTAATAGAGGAACAGTAAATAGTGAGGAATTTTTAGCGGTAATGAAGAATAACTTTGGCTGGGAAAAAGAACAAGTATTAGCGGTTTATGATAATGGTTGCAGTAACAATGATTGTGAAGTTAAAATTAAATTAGACTCTGACGGATATTGCCCTAAAATATATGTTGCCGAGAATGTAACTGGAAGTATATCTACAGTTATGCCTGAATCTATAGATTGTAATGGTAGTGGTGCTTTTGGTTGGATTTCAAATGGTTTAGATGATTTATTTGCTTGCAATGGTGTATCAACGGGAGGATATGAAGCAGTTGAAAATCAGCAGTGTAGTAGCGAACAACTAAATCAGGCCATATCGTCATTAGTAAAAGAGGAGACAAATAAAATTCAAAGTAGCTATGAAAACCTAAGTGGTAGTTTAAATAGTGATACTTTTGATCCGAGTCAAGCTCCTGATCAAAATAATATAGAGCAATATTGTAATCAACCAATTGTTGCAGTAAATAATTTTGTCACAGAAGTTAATAAATATACAGAAGGAAGTAGTGCTCAAAATTTGATAAATGGAATTTTAGCAGATTTAAAAAGCCAATATCAAAATTGTCGATTATCTTTGACAGATCAAGAAATTAAGAATACTGCAATTAGTCAATTTAATTCATATATAAGTACGTTATCCAGTGATGTTTCAAGTTTGCTTTCCCGCGCAGAAAGTAAAGCAATAGAATGCATAGAGAAAGCTGAAAATATGACTCAGGATGAAAAAGATGATGCGGTGGATAAAATAGAACAAAATACTGAAGATTCGAGAGATTCTGTACTTTCTTCATTGGAGTCTTTTAAAGATAAAATTAGTTCCATTACTTTTGGTGATCAAGCAACAATAAGTTGTGAGGGTTTGTTAGGAGACAGACTATTAAATAAAATTGATGAAATATTCGGTTACGTTAAAATTGCAGCTCCAATTATCTTGATTTTATTAGGTAGTATAGATTTTGGACAAGTTGTTCTTACGGAAGGTACTGATAATAAAGATGCTTTAAAGAAAGCAACTTCTAGATTTGTAAAAAGAGCAATTGTATGCGTCGCAATATTTTTCGTACCAACTATTTTAAGTTACATATTACACTTTATTGATGGCGTTGGTGTTGACCCGATGTGTGGAATAAAATAAGAGGAGGGATAATGTGTTTATTTTAGAAGGAATATGGCCCAGAAACTTAGTTACGACATGGTTATTACAATTTCTATCCTTTCTCGATAGAATTGCTTTTTCATTATTTACATGGGTATTACAAGTGATTTTTGATATTGCTAATTCAGAGATTGTAAGAGATGGTTTTTTTGATAGTTTTAGAACAAGAATATATGTTTTATTGGGAATATTTATGCTCTTTAAAATCACCATTTCATTACTTGGTTATTTAGTAAATCCCGATAGTCTTGCAGATAAAGAAAAAGGTATGGGGAAAATGATATCTAGGACAATTATAGTTATTCTTATGTTAATAGGTTGTCCTTTTGCTTTTAATTTACTAGATGAGATACAAGAGCCACTATTAGAAGCTTTGCCTAGAATTGTTATCGGTCAGAACTCAAGCGAAGAAACGATGGCCAATCAAATGACCGGAGTAGCTGATTCAGTATCTTGGACAGTATTTCAAATATCATTAGGTGAAGATACACCGGCACTGATGTGTCCCGATGCTAGTAATACCAGCACTTGTATTAATACCGTCGAAGGAGCTACTAGTGTGATTACCGATCCAGCAGATGGGAATAAAGCCGAATTTAAATATTATTATATTCCAGTTGTTGGTTTTATAATTGCTATTGTTATGACAGTATTATTAGTTGGAATTGCTATAGATGTTGCTATTCGTGTGTTTAAATTAGTTATTCTACAGCTAATTGCTCCAATTCCAATTATTAGTTATATTGACCCTAAATCTGCTAAAGATGGTGCCTTTTCTTCTTGGGTAAAGCTAACCATATCTACATGGGTTGATCTTTTCTTAAAATTAGGAATACTTTATTTTGTTTTATTTTTGATTGATGAATTGATCATTCGAAAACAATTAGTATTAGCCTCTAATCTTCCATTTATTCGTCGTACTGTAGTTATAATATTCTTGATAATCGGTTTACTATTCTTCGCAAGACAAGCACCTAAATTTGTAAGTAAAGCACTTGGTATCAAAGAAGGTGGCGGAATGGGTGTTGGACTCGGCGGAATACTTGCTGGAGCAGGAGCTCTTGTTGGTGGAGCAGGATTAGCAGGAGCATTATCTGCTAGTACACAGGCAATGAATGAAAATGCTGATGCAGCTGCTCAAGGTAAAGCAGGAACTGCTAGTTGGAGTAAAGGTAGTGATTTAGCTGCTCAACTTAGAACTGGAGATTCCAAAGCCAAAGGTGGTTTAACACAGAGTTTTCAAAGAAAAGCACAAAAAATGCAAGGCGAAGCCCGTGCTAGGAAATTAGGTTTAACTGAAGACAATGTAAAATTTGGTAAAGATCAGATGATAAGCGCTCAAAGAAATGCTTCGCTAGCTAGTCAAGCATATTCTGCAGCAGTATCAGGAAGATTTAACAAGGTTGGTAATACCTATTTTGACGCATTTGGCAATGCATTAAATGCAAGGAATGATGAAGATGCTATAAAGGAATTATCTGATATAGCTGCAGATGCAAGTGCATATTCACAAAAAGTATCTTCAGATTACCAATCAGCTAGTGCTGCCCGAGATGCCCTAGTTGGGAAAGATGCTCCTTTCCAGAAATATGTTGCAAGCAGAAGAGTTTTTAACCAAGAGGAAAAAGGTAGAGCTAACAGGCAAAGGGATATTATAACCTATAATGCTAACCCTAGTCACCGTGGACATAAGCAAATAGATCCTAATTTGGAGAATTCAAAGGGAGATTATGATAAAAACAAGCAAAATTATAATCCGAAAGATTTATAGAACAGGAGTGTGATATTTAGATGAATCGTTTTTTGATACCGGCTAATGTAAAAAGGGGACAATATATATTTGGATTGTTTAGGCCAGTAGATTTAATTATATTTGGAATAGGGGTTATTGCTACTTTAATTTTAGTTGCGACGATGCCTATGGAACAAACGTGGGCAGCAGTAGTAGCTGTTTCACCTGGTATTATCTGCAGTTTACTAGTTTTTCCAGCAGCTTATTATCATAATGTATTACAGTTAATCATCGAAATTTATAAATTTTTTACCGAAAGAAGAATATATATTTGGAAAGGTTGGTGTATACTTGATGAATCAGCAGAATCAAAGCAAGTGGACAGAAAATTGGATTAATATTCAATCCATTTCTAATGGGATGATTATTCTTCCCAATCAAGAAAAAGTAAGTGGTGTAAAAATTACTCCTCGAAATATTTTTATCTTAGAAGAAGATGCTCAAGCCAATGTCATAACTGCTTTAAAAAACTTTTATAATACAATTGATTATGAATTTTGGTTAGTAGTTGCTGATAGACCGGTTGATATATCAATTTATCTATCACAACTTCAATTACTTTATCAAAATCAACAGAATCCGGCGGTTCGTAAATTAATTAACGAAGATATTCAAAAGGGAAATTTCTTTATGAATAATAATGTTGTAGATACTGAATATTACATTTTATTTAAAGAAAAGAATTTGGAATTACTTCAAAAGAAAGTTAGAGCTTTGATTAGCGGTTTAGCCCAAGCTGGTTTACTAGCTAGGCAGACAAGCAATGAAGATTTAAGAATCATTTTAGATAATTTTTTAAATGGTGGTAGAACAACCATGTTTGGGACGGTGTCAGTAGCATGAGTATATTTAAATCAGAAATAGCCCCTAAGGGCATACATTTTAATCCGAGCGATTTCTTTATTAGCGATAAATATGCTACTATTTTAACAGTTGTTGCTTATCCTAAATATATTTATCCAGGCTACTTAGCCTCTTTAACTAGTATGTCTGGAATTAAAATTGTAGCTAAGCATATTCCAATGCCATTTACCTCGATGTCAAAAATGTTAAATAAACAAATTGCGGATTTAAAAGTACGATACCAAGATGAAAAAGATCAAACCGCAAAAGAAAGAATTCGATTAGATTACGAATCTTTAGAGTCATTTATTACCATGCTGGCTAGTAGTCAGTCTAAGATTTTTGATTTTCAATTACATATTATGATTACAGCGGATACTAAAGAAGATCTAGAACTTAGAAAAATCAATGTTAAAAACTATTTGGATGCCATGGAATTACGTGGAATTTCTCTACGATTTGAACAAGAGAAAATATTGAAGTCAATCATACCAATCTTTCCATCTCAAGATGTGGAAAAAAGAATTGGAACCCCAATTCCTTCACCAACTCTAGCTGCGATGTATCCATATATATTTGATAGTATTAAAGATCCAGGCTTATCTACCTTACTTGGTGTTGATTTTTCTGGTGGAGTTATTCTTTTTAACCAATTTTTATACCAAATGAAAAAAGAAAATAATCGTAATAATGCTAATTTAATTATTCTTGGTACATCTGGTAGTGGTAAATCTACTGCTGCTAAATTGATGTTACGTAGCCATATCAGAAATGGCTATCAGCTTGTAGCTATTGATCCAGAAAATGAACTTTATGATATGACAATGACTTTTGGTGGTGAAAGCATCGATTTAGGAAAAGGTGGAGAATATGGAATGGTAAATCCTCTTCAAATTGTTATTGATGCTGATGAAGATGAAATTAAAGAAGGATTAGGCTATACTGTATTAACAAGAACTTTACAATTCCTAAAAGGTTTTATGCGTTATTATGATCCATCTATTGAGGAAGATGTATTAACAATGTTTAGTGAAGTGGTTCAAGATACATATCGTCGTTTTGGTATTGATTTTAATAGTGATTTTTATAATTATGGGCCAAGTGATTATCCAACTTTTTCCGATGTTTATGAAACAATTAAAGGTAGGTTACTTGCTATGACTGATCGTACTCAGGAGAGAATGATTATGGAAAAACTAGAGTTAAAAATAAGACCATTAACACAAGAATTAAAATATTACTTTGATGGTCATACTACAGTAGCATCAGAAACCGATTTTATTGTATTTAATATTAAAGAATTGATGAATTCAGCAGATAATATCAGGAACGCACTATTTTTCAATATTTTAAAATATGCTTGGGGCTTATGCTTAAATAAAGATGTAAATACCATTCTAATGGTAGATGAAGCACATGTATTATTATCTGATCAAAACTCGCTTGGGGCAGATTTCTTAGCGCAAGTACAAAGGCGTGCCCGTAAATATAATACTGGTTCTATTATCATTACCCAACAACCAAGTGACTTTGCTGCACCAACCGTCATTACCCAAGGAAAAGCAATCTTTGATAATGCTTCTTATTATTTAGTTATGGGACTAAAAAAACAAGCAGCTGAAGATCTTGGTCGATTGATAGATTTAAATGATAACGAAAAAGAAAGTATTAAAAGATTTTCTCAAGGAGAAGCATTGTTTGTCTGTGGTAGTAGAAGAATGCAAATTAATATTATTTTAACTCCAGAAGAATTAGAATCATTCGGGTCTGGTGGAGGTCTATAGAAGAAAGAACTGAAGTAAGGTGGTGATACTATATGGGCGATGATGAGAATAATACAAAGTACAAAGCTAGAAAAAATAATACTACAGGAGCTGATAATAGAAATCAAGAACAAGATTCAGCACAGAAAGTCGCTCATGTAGGTGGTAAAGCCGCTGCCAATTACTTTGGAGGACCTGTTGGTGGAAAACTTTATGATGCTGCTAGTAAAACTAAATTAGGACAAGCCCTTGAAAGAGGTGCTGGTAAGGCAATTAACAAAAATCCGTCTATGAGGAGAGCTTCTCAAGCCGCAAATAAATCTGGGGCATTAGATGCCGCAAATAAAGGAATGGATATGATGGGAGGACAGACTCCTTCCGCATCTGATAGTAGTAAACCAAAAGATCCTTCCATGCAAAAAGATGGAATAAAAAGAGAAGGACTAGAAGAGAAAAATACTTCTTCTAATCCTTCTAAAAAAAGAAATTTATTATCCGGATTAGGTCAAGGTAACCCTTCAGTATCGTCTATTGATGATAATAATATAGGTAGTACGGCTATAAGTAATTTTTTTAAGAAACATTGGAAAAAATTATTGCCAATTGCTGGATATTTAGCGGGATTTTTCTTAATACTCATTCTGGTTATGGGAATATTTAACGTCATTATTAGTCCTGCTCAAGCAGTATTAAACTTCTTCTCTGGTGCTTGGGATAGCCTAAAGAATTTAGTAGGTTTCAAAGATGATGAAGAATGGGAAATTGAATATTATGAAACCTTAGAAAAAGTTCAGGATGAATTTAACCAAAAATATGGGGTTTGTATCGATGTAAATTTAATTACAGCAACTTTAACTGTTAATACTGTAAATGATGAATATCTTGAAGAGGGGATAGAAGCAGATGATCTTGAAGGAGCTGAACTTACTTATAGTCATGATTACCGAAAAATGACCAAACAGATTGAGTTATTAGCTAATATGCAGATAAAACGAACAGTATATGGTCTAGATAAAGAGTGGACTACGGTTAATCCTTATACTGGTGCTGAAATAAAATATTGTACTAATCCAGAAACAGAATCAGATAAGGTTTATCAAACTGTCGATGAGACTACTATTGATAATTTTGAATATGAAAAAAGTAGTATAGCTAGTCTTATTCAAGAAATCATCGCAGCTGGGGCAGGTACTCCAGTTCGTTCTAGTCAAACATTAAGAGAAATTGCCCGTAATGATTTAGAAGTTGGTTTATTTAACTTTTTAACTAAAAAAGCCAATAAAGAAAGAAATATTGAGTACGTTTTATATCGTCCGCCATTCTTAGTACGTTTGGAAGATGAAGAAGGAAACGAATTAGACCCTCCAGAAGTAATTTGTGATAAAGATAAAATTACTATTCCTGATGAAAAGAAAACATTATCTATTGGTGAATTAAATGACATGGAAAGTGTCTATTACTGGAACTTAATGGATTCTTTTATCGGTGATTATTACGCGGAATATTTACCGCAAGGTAGTAATCCACCACAAGAAGGTACAGAACGATATGAGAAAATAAATGAAATGATAGAGAATATCTATTTACTTTATAATGATATGGGACCCGGTCAATATTGCGATTACAGCGGTAATGTGTGTGCTGATGAGACAATTCAAGCTACTTGTGCTAATGGAGTTACCGTTACAGGAAAAGGCGCAGGAGTCTATGATTTGGAAAGTTATATAGCTGGTGTTTTACAACATGAAAATGCCGGAGCTGGAATTGAATCTATGAAAGCTAATGCCATTGCGGCTAGAACTTATGTCCTTAAACGAACAAATTTCTGTCAAAATTCTATTGAAAATAGTCAAAATGCTCAGACTTTTGATCCTAACCCAGGTGCTAAAGCTATAGAAGCAGCCCAAGCAACTAAGGGCTTAATATTAACTTATAATGGTAGTATTTTCCTATCAGAGTATGATTCATATTGTTACCAAGACAAAGATTGTCCTGATTCAACTTGTTCTGGAGGAACTTGTACGGTTACGTATACTAAGCAACCAAATGGTGAGACTCATCAAATATCTATTCCATCTAGTCCATGGCAAAATTATTTTATCCCAGGTGGGGGACATGCTCATGGTATGAGTCAATTAGTAGCCAATTATATGGCTAATCAAGGGGCAAGTTACAAAGATATTCTTCAATATTTCTATTCTGATGGAGTCAAAATTACGGCAATGGTAAATAGCGAAAATGGTGAAGAAGCGGATCTAATTTGTCAAGAAAATACTGCTACTGGTAGTCAAATTCCACCTGGTGAAACTTACGATTCCTTTGATGGTGAAATCCTAGTAGAATGGGCAAGAAAATACATTGGTAACCCTTACGTATGGGGTGGTACAAGTTTGACTAATGGAGCAGATTGTTCCGGATTTATTATGACTTTAGTAAAAGATTTATTCAATATTAGTCTTCCTCACAGTTCAAAAGCTATGGTAAATTATGGTACACCAGTAGCTAGTCTTTCTGAAGCTAAGGCTGGTGATCTCCTATTCTATAGTGATGAGAATGGTATTCACCACGTTGCTATTTATTCAGGGGAAGGCACTCGTATCCATGCTTGGAGCTCTAAAACAGGTATAGTTGAAAATGCAGTAGGGAATCCTTCCCATATTCGAAGATTGGGGTAATAAAATGAAAAAGAAAATATTGATACTTAGCTTATTTCTTTTGATTGCTACTGGATGTGATGTTACTTATCAGGTGGAAATATATAATGATAAATTTACAGAAGAGGCAATATTAAATGCTAAAAATGATGAATATATCGATGAATTTCAAACCACTGCAAAAGATAGTTTAGAAGGCGCATTAACAGAATACAGGCAAAGTGCAGGTGATGATGATGTAAAAGTAAAAGACCAATCTAGCCAAGAAGATATTGAATTGTTTGTAGAAAATAACGGTAAAATAACAGAATATGGGAATTCTGTATTACTAAAAAATTGTTTTGAATTAGTTAATGTATTAACAGAAGATGATCAATATGTTTTAGCGACTAGTAAAGGGGCAACTTGCTTCGATCAATTTTTGAATATGGATAAATTAACCATTCGTATAAAGACAAACCATAAAGTAATTTCTCATAATGCGGATAAAAAGCAATTACATACATATATTTGGGAAATCGATAAAAATAATGCTTCTGATAAGAGTATTCAAATGATTTTAGCTAAAGATGATTATGTATTTAACTATGATAACCGATTAGTAAAAACAATTATTTTTACTGTTATTGTTATTGGAGGAATTGGTGGTATAATAGGTATATGCTATTTTGTAATTAAGAGAAAAAACAAAAAAGCCAATAAAATCTAGTAGGAAGAGGGTTAAAGTATGAAATTAAAATTTAAAGCAGACGCATCAGATGTGTTAATATTTATTCTATTTGCTATATTTCTTTTATATGTAGTTTGTTTAGCGGTATTAAATTTTCCAGAACTTGCGATAAATGGAAGATTTTTTGGCCTTAATCCTTTTCCTGCTTTTGCTCCTGATCGCATTGCAGGGACTCTGGTGTTCTATATTGTATCTTTAGCTGGTATTTTCATGTCCGTTTCTTCTTACTTTTTTGAACGAGAAAAAGGTTTTGGGTTTGGAACTGAAAAATCCTCTAAAGGGTATAGTCATTGGGCTAAAGAAAAAGAAATCAAAGAGGATAAAGGGGTAGCGAAAGTCAATCCTCGGGCTGAAACTTCTGATGTTGCGGGAGTACCATTAATCATCAAAAAAGATGAAGTATGGGTCGATAATGGGGAATATCATAACTTAGTTATTGGTGCTACTGGTAGTGGTAAAACACAAACGGTTATTTTTCCAACCGTCGAAGTATTAGCTAAAAAGCGTGAATCGATGATTATTACTGACCCTAAGGGTGAAATTTATGAACAAACTTCAAATATGTTAAGAGAAAAGGGATATAATGTTTTAATATTAAATTTCCGTGATCCACAAGATGGTAATTCATGGAATCCTCTTTCTTTACCATATCGAATTTACCGTAGTGGTAACCAAGATAAGGCTATCGAGTTATTGGATGACTTAGCTGCTAATATTTTGTATGAAGAAAAATCAGGTAATGCTGACCCATTCTGGGAAAAAACTTCTGCTGACTATTTCTCAGGACTAGCATTAGGATTATTCGAAGATACAACCGAAGAAAATGTCAATTTGAACAGTATTAGTTTAATGACTACTGTTGGTGAAGATAAAATAGGTGGTTCAACCCTTATTAAAGAATATTTTAATACTAAAGATCCCGCTTCTCCAGCTTATACGAATGCATCTGGTACCATTATGGCACCTAATGAAACTAAAGGGTCAATTATCTCGGTATTTAAACAAAAAATTAAATTATTTGCATCCCGTGAAAATCTATCAGAAATGCTTAGTCATAGTGATTTTGAATTAGAGTCAATTGGTGAAAAACCAACCGTATTATTTATTGTTATTCAAGACGAAAAGAAAACTTACCACTCATTAGTTACTATTCTGTTAAAACAGTGTTATGAGACATTAATCAGTGTGGCACAAAAAAATGGTGGAAAATTACCAGTCAGAACCAATTTTCTACTAGATGAGTTTGCCAATATGCCTCCATTAAAAGATATTACGACAATGATTACTGCAGCTCGTTCTCGACAGATTCGTTTTACCATGATTATTCAAAACTTTGCCCAACTAGATCAAGTATATGGCAAAGAAAATGCAGAAACTATCAAGGGTAACTGTGGAAATATCATCTATTTGATTACAACCGAGTTGAAAGCATTGGAAGAAATTTCTAAGATGTGTGGGGAGGTAAAATCGAAGAAAGATGATAAAACAGCCTCAACTCCATTAGTGACCATCAGTGATCTACAACGAATGAAACAATTCGAAGTAATTATCATGAGAATGCGTAAGAATCCATTTAAAACTAAATTTGTTCCGTATTATCAGATGGAATTTGGTAAAAAATATCCAAAAGCTACTTACCCACATCGGGAAAAACAAGAAGTGCATGTTTTCGATTTACGAAAATTTGTTATGGATAAAAGAAATCAAAAAATGATGGAAGCTATGAATAGTGCAGGCGCATCCGGAGTACCTGGAGGGATGCCTGGTGGAATCGCGTCTGGTATGGGTGGTTTCCCAAGTGGGGGAATGTTGCCAGGTGGATTCCCAAGCGGGATGTTTCCTAGTGGTTCGCCAAGTGGCTTAGGGGGGATGAATTCTGCTCCTCAAAATCCATTTACGCAAAAGCCAGGCGTGGCTCCAACCCAAAGCAGAGCTTTAAACTCTGGATTTAATGTTGATGATTTAGTAAAGAAAATTGATGCCAAAATTGCCGAAATCGAAGCAGAAGAAAAACGTCAAAAAGAACAACTTGCTGCCCAAAATAAACCAACTTTAGCTGAGGATAACATAGCAGAAGCACCTAAAGAAGAGGTAAAGCTTGATTCTTCAAAAGAACAAGATGAAGTATCAGATTCTAATTCTACAGAATCTTTATCAACTAGTAGTATTCCAACTACATCTTCAACAACAGAGACAGCTATTTCATCATCATCTGATATAAAAATAATGCTACCAGAAACGGAGATGAAGCAACCAGATTTTAATTTCTCTGCTGAGAAAAAAGAAATGCCACCACATCGAGACCCGGTTCCAGAACAACAGTCAACAAACGCCATGAGCATTGAAGATTTATTGAACCCTAAACGTCCAGTTTCAGAGCCAGTCAAAAATAATATTCAAGATGTCGATGATTTTATTAGGCAATTCCAAGATGCGCCAAAGCCACATCTTGGAAATCAACCAACTCCAGAAGCTGTTGTCACTCCAGTCATGAATAGTCAACCGGTGCCAAAAGATACGTCAACACCAAATATAACACCAAAAGAAAATCCAATCATTCATGAGGATAAAATTCCAGAAAAAGAAATTGATGTTACCGATGATCAATTCTTCGATGATTTCTTTGATGACTAGCCCCTACACAATATCATCCCTCTGACATATAATATAGTGGTGATATGATGTATGACTCTATGGATATAGGAGAAATAGATAACATTACTACTAATGAAAATTTAATTGATATTAGAGATAAGTATGAATATGTATTAAGTCATATAAAAGGTGCTAAAAATATTCCTTATACATATTTGATAATGATGCCAGATAATTATTTAGCTAAAGATAGAAAATATTATTTCTACTGTGACAGCGGTACTAAAAGTAGAAAAGTGTGTAATTATCTAACAGAACTTGGATATCAAGTGGTTGACTTGATTGGCGGTTTTGAACATTATCAAGAAAAAAAGAATTTATTAATGGATAAGAGAGTAGATGACTAAAAAAAATCTATTCTCTTTCTCTTTTCGCAAAAAAACTTTGAAATTCTGAAAAAAATATGCTATAATGGGCAAGATGTTTATATAGGAAGTGAAATAATGAAAAAACGAAATATTGCGATTATTGCTCATGTTGACCATGGGAAAACTACATTAGTGGATGAAATATTAAAAACCAGCGGAATGTTTAGAGAAAATGAAGATACCTCCAATGTAACAATGGATTCTAATGCCCTAGAAAAAGAACGTGGTATCACAATTTTAGCTAAAACTACCGCAGTAGACTACAAAGATTATCGAATTAATATTCTTGATACCCCAGGACACGCTGATTTTGGTGGCGAAGTAGAACGTATTATGAATATGGTGGATGGTGTATTACTTGTTGTTGATGCTTACGAAGGCCCAATGCCACAGACAAGGTTCGTTTTAAAAAAAGCCTTAGAAGCAAAAGCTAAACCTATCGTCGTAATTAACAAAGTAGATAAACCTAGTGCGAGATGTAGTAAAGTTGTCGATGAAGTATTAGACTTATTTATTGAACTTGGAGCCGATGATGATCAGTTAGATTTTAAAGTGGTATATGCTAGTGCCTTAAATGGAACATCAAGCTTGAGTGAAGATATTACCACCCAAACTCCGGGATTTCATGAATTACTGGATTTAATTATTGAAGAAATTCCTGCACCTCAAGGAGATCCAGAAAAACCATTACAGTTTCAACCCGCCTTGTTAGACTATAATGAATTTGTAGGTAGAATTGGAATTGGACGTATTCATAACGGAAAAATCAAAGTAGGTCAAATGGTAAACTGTTGTCGTTTAGATGGCACAACGAAAGCATTTAGAGTTCAAAAATTGTTTGGTTTTCTTGGTATGAAACGTTTAGAAATTGAAGAAGCAGAAGCCGGAGATATCGTTGCTATTGCTGGGCTTAGTGATATTTCTGTCGGTGAGACCATCTGTAATCAAGGAGAAGCCTATCCTTTACCATTACTTAGAATTGATGAACCAACGCTACAGATGACATTTGGTACCAACACTTCACCATTTGTAGGAAAAGAAGGTAAATTTTTAACTGCTCGCCAGATTGAAGATCGCTTAAATAGAGAACTACAACGTGATGTTAGTTTACGCGTTGAACCATCAGATGGAGAAAGTTGGTTAGTATCTGGGCGTGGTGAACTTCATCTTTCTATTTTAATTGAAAATATGCGTCGTGAAGGGTATGAATTACAAGTATCTAAACCAGAAGTTATTTTAAAAGAAGAAGATGGCATTAAGATGGAACCTTACGAAGACTTACAAATTGAAGTGCCAGAAGATTGTGTGGGTTCAGTAATTGAACAATTAGGTTCTCGAGGCGCCATTATGGATAATATGACAAACTTTGAAAATCAGGTAAGATTAAATTACGTAATTCCATCTCGGGGATTAATCGGTTTCATGACTGATTTTATGACTTTAACAAAGGGATATGGAATCATTAATCATACCTTCAAAGAGTATCGACCATACCAATCTCTTCAGATTGGCGAAAGAAAACTTGGGGTTTTAGTTTCTACTGAAACAGGAAAGAGTTCAGCTTATGCCTTAGGGCAATTGGAAGATCGAGGAATTATGTTTATCGAACCAGCTGTTGATGTGTATGAGGGAATGATCGTTGGTGAATGTAATCGGGAAAATGATTTAGCTGTAAATGTAGTAAAAGGTAAACAATTAACCAATATGCGAGCAGCTAGTGCTGATAAAACTGTGGTATTAAAGCGTCCTAGACCAATCACCCTTGAATACGCTTTGGATTATATTAATAGTGACGAATTAGTAGAAATTACTCCATTAAATATTCGTTTGCGGAAAAAGATTTTAGACACCGAGCAACGAAAAAAATTTGATGCCAAAAAATAGGAAAAGTACTTTAAACCGTACTTTTTTTTTGATATAATTCTATCATAGATAAGAATAAGGGGATGAAATCATGAATGAAATGAATAATAATATACCACAATTAAATTCAGAAGGGCAGCAAGCTGGAATGCAAGCGGCTGGTACTAGCATGTCATCAGTTACTCCCAATGTTCAAAATACTTCAACTATGTTGAATAATGCCTCAACGCATACAACAAGTAGTACTACTTCTTCAATGAATGTTGATCCAGGCATGAATTTGGCTAACCATCTGACAAATGAGACAGTAACCCAATCACAACCAACTAATATGACGCCATCCGCTACATTAGGAACTGTGACGCCTAACATGCCAACTTCTAACAATATGTCATCTACTACTAGTGGAGGAGAAAATAATACTGGCTCAGGGAATAGTTCGACTTCTAATTTGATGAAAGAACCATCCTCAGCTAACAATGCTCCTAAAAAAAACAAAAGCCCACTTTTTGCGGTTATTGTGTTTTTAATCCTTGGCGGTTTTATTTTTGGATTGCCGTATATTAATGAATATAAGCAGGAACAAGAAACGAAAAAACAACAAGCTGCCTTAGAAGAACAATTAAAAAGAGAGGAAGAAGAACAACAGCAAGCAGAAGATGAACGCCAGGAAGCTTTAGAGGAAGAGAAGAAAATAAAAACATCAATTTGTACTTCACCTGCTTCTAATCAAGGCACATTTACTCTCAACCAAACTCAAACTTTTGAATATAAGGATGATAAAATTCTAAGTGTCTCTGTTGCTACATCGCATACCTATCTTCAAGAAGATGCAGGGTATGAAGCTATGAAGACTTCTTGTCAAACTCAGGCTGATCCCTTAACTACGCCTAGCCAAGAAGGATATAGTGTCGATTGTGAAATTGATAATTTAACTATAACTTTAACAGAAAGTTATGATTTGGAAACATTTGAAACTTTTACGACTTCTACTGGCGAAAGTAAAGTAGCCCCATATCGTTATCAACAGTCCTTTAGTGAGGTACAAAAAACTTTAGAAGCGAGTCAGACAGTATGTAAATAAATAAAAAATTCCCATAATAGTTGCTTAAATCTCTATACTTACTATATAATCTAATTAGGGAGTGAAAACATGAATGAAAAACAAGTAAAAGAAATCACTAGTCGTGATGATGATTTTGCCAAATGGTATACCGATATCTGTTTAAAAGCAGAATTAGTCGATTATTCATCGGTAAAGGGTTGTTTAATTATCCGCCCTTATGGGTTTGCTATTTGGGAAAATATCCAAAAAGAGTTAGATAAAAGATTTAAAGAAACTGGGCACCAAAATGTTTATATGCCACTTTTAATTTCTGAAAGTTTATTAAATAAAGAAAAGGAACATGTAGAAGGCTTTGCACCAGAAGTAGCATGGATTACTCATGGGGGAAGTGAAGAATTAACAGAACGATTATGTGTTCGACCAACTAGTGAAACTTTATTTTGCGAGCATTATGCTAATATTATTAAAAGTTATCGTGATTTACCTAAACTATATAATCAATGGTGTAGTGTGGTGCGCTGGGAAAAGACCACTAGACCTTTTTTGCGGAGTCGAGAATTTTTATGGCAAGAAGGGCATACAGTACATGCCACAAAAGAAGAAGCCCAAGAAGAAACTTTGAAGATGTTAAATATCTATGCTGACTTTTGCGAGGAGATCTTAGCCATTCCAGTAATAAAAGGTGAAAAGACCGCTAAAGAAAAGTTTGCGGGTGCAGAAAACACCTATACAATTGAAGCCTTAATGTATAATGGTGTTGCTTTACAATCTGGAACTTCTCATTATTTTGGGGATAATTTTGCGAAAGCATTTCAAATGACATATCTAGATAGAGAAAATAAACTTCGCTATGTATATCAAACCTCTTGGGGTATGTCGACTAGAATAATTGGCGCAATGATTATGACTCATAGCGACGACCACGGGTTGGTGCTCCCACCAAATATCGCACCAGTTAAAGTAAATATCATTCCAATTGGTAAGAATCACCCTGAAGTAATTGAAAAAAGTTATGAAATTGCGAAAGAACTAAAACTCTTAAATATTAGTTGTGAAGTAGACGATAGCGAAAAGTCACCGGGATTTAGATTTGCCGAAAGTGAAATGAGAGGAATTCCTCTTCGCATTGAAATTGGCCCTCGTGATGTCGCAACTAATACTTGTATTTTAGTACGAAGAGATACACTAGAAAAAGTAGCCGTTTCCTTAAATGATGTTACTGAAGAAGTTATTAAAATGCTTCTAGATATCCAAAATAGTATGTACTTAAGAGCTAAAATTAGAAGAGACGATATGACAAAAACCGTTTATACTCTAGAAGAAATGATTACTTTAGCGAATCAAGAAAATGGTTTCATTCGTGCTTCGTGGTGCGGAAGTAGAGAATGTGAAGATATGATTAAAGAAAAAGTAGGGGTAACTTCTCGTTGCATTCCGTTTGATGACCATGAGCCTATCGGTAAATGTGTATGTTGTGGAAAAGAGGCTAAGCATTTAGTCTATTGGGGGAAACAATATTAAAAAGAAAAAGTAGGGGATAAAAATGAAAAAAGAAACAAAAAGTAAAAGAAAAAAACAGGCACTTGATAGTGCTAAATGGATTAGAATTGGTCTTTGTGGATTATTATTTATCATTATTATTGTTCTAATCGTTACTTTTTTTATTAGTCAAGATAAAATGAAGTCAAATGAGCCGACACCTGAGGCAACTGCTCAACCAACTGATCCAGCTGAAGTAAAAACACCAGATTACTATACAGTAATTAACTATCTAAATTTAAATACTTTACCAAAAGAGTATTACGGTTATTTCTTCCAAAATGATGAGTTAAGTGCTGATGATATGGATAATCAAGTCAAAATATATATGGCTATTCGTAAGATTGTTGCTGATAATCCAAATTCCTATTTAAATACAGATAAAAAACTTGAAATTAATGCTTCAGATGTTGAAAAAGCACTAACGACTTTATTTGGTAAAGAGGTAGAATACAAACATGTTTCATTAAATGGCAATGCTTGTAGTTATACCGATTTTAAATACGATAAAGAAAGTAAGCTTTACACTCAAATGCCATCAGATTGTCCGGATGCTGCTAGAAACTCGATTTATACCGAACTAGTAAGTACTAATGAAGGTGAAGATAAAATTGTTATCAACGAAAAAGTAGCTATTATTAACTTTGATTACAACTTAGAGGCAAAAAAAACTTACTACTATGTTTACCGTGATTTAGAAGCTACTGACTTAGTTGCAACAGTAGAAAATTACGGTATTGATTCTTGTCGTGATAGCATACCAACCTATCAATTTACATTCTTAAAAGATAAAGAGAGTGGTAGTTACTACTTTGATAAAGTTGAATTAGTAAAATAAAAGAGACTCGTTACCCGTTTCTATAGAGGCGGGTTTTTTTGTGACCAATTTTATCAAGAAAAATTTATAAAAAGACTAGATGAAATATTTTGCTACGATATATAATATAGTTATAAATGAGATCGTTATTTCGTTTCTCAAGATACTTAGATAGTAGAAAAAAATAAATGGAGAGGAAAATAAGACTATGTCAGTAGTAGTGAATATTAATCAAAATGTTAAAAAAACAAAAAAGATAAACTTGAAGGACTTAGAAGAGAGAGTGGAAGCTAATCAATTGTATTATGGAGTACCTAATCAAGCCTATTGTTTAGAAGACTATACTGGAAAAGAAGATATTCGTAATCAATTATTTGTTCTTTTTAGCAGAAAGACCTATGGAAGAGGGATGAGTTTTTTCCTTGATGATGATTACAACATAGAATTAGTTCTCAATTATCCAGCCACGAATACTGATATCGAAGTATTTTACCATTTCATTAAAAATTGTTGTGACAATCTTAAACTTGATGTTTTTCTTCAAGAAGGAGAAGAATATTCGCTTAGCCAAATAGAAGAGTTAAAACAGGAAGTTATTATGTTCAACCAGAAATATATAAAACAAGAACTAAAAGCAGGACTTACTATTTTTGGTTGTATTTATCCAATAACGATCGAAGATAAATTCATCAAGAGTGTTCAAATTGTTCTTCCTGAGCGAGTAACTGATTTATTTGAACTATACCTTGATAAAAAACAAAAACAAGATTGTTATTTTGCGAAACCAATCATTTATACGGATAATCAAAATGATTACTATTACGCTAGATATGCATTAACTGAAAATGTTCCTTCCATCTTTCCAACAGAGGTATATTTACCATTTGGATATAATCAAGACTATTTTAAACAAGTAAAATCATGGAATGTAGCTATTATTGAAAATAAAAATCAAGAGTTGAAACTAACAGCAGAAATTCCCTTTGTTGATTTCATAAAAATCATCGATAAGAAGAAATGTCCTATATTTGATGCCAAACACATTATTGTAACCGTAGATCAAGCTTTATTAAAGAAAGTAGCGAAATATAAAATAGAGCAAGCAAAAGAAAATCTATCTGAATGGTTATCTGATTTTCGTGAATTGGGTCAAAAGCCAGTTAAAATAGAATATACAAATTCTTTTGAAGAAGAAGGAATTCATTGTTTTATTTTTAAATATAAAAAAACAATTCTCGGTAAGTGGATGTTGGGAATTGTCAGTGATTCAGGAACATTTAGCAAGATGGAAGAATATCACAAAGAAACAGAAATAGAGGAGGCAAAAGTAATCATAAAATTGTTAAAAGAAATTTGGCAAAGACAAGCAAAAGAGTTAGAACAAAAGCAAAAAGAAGATAAGTAAGGAGAATTTATGAATAATTTTTCATCGAAAACAAATATGGAAGAGTTTGTTTCGCTATTAAAATTAATACCCAATAAAGATTATGAACTAGAGCAAGCAATTTCTACTTATGAAAATAATGGAAGGTATTATTATAATAAAAAAATATACAAGGCCTAATTTTTGTGCAGGTGGAAAGACTTATACCTTAACAGATGATGCGGTAATTTTCTCTTGGCCTTTTGATTGTGATGGCGAAGGAGCATATGCTTGGCAAGTGAATGCAGGAAGTAGTCCTATTTTAGAAAAAGAAGTTAGATAGTTTTATTTACACAAATTTGGTCAAGAGTATTTAGATTATTTACTAGGACCAAACGTGGCTTTATTGACTCCTGAATTCATAGCTTCTTCCTCGACTAAAGAAGATAAAAAAACTTTAATCAAAAAGGATAAATAGAAAACTTCTATAATTATAAACAAAAACCTAATTTCTAAAAATAGAAACTAGGTTTTCTTATTTTAAAATACTACTTTGATTAATGACAGGGACACTATATAAAAATAGGATATCTTTATTGGTAAAATCAACTAAATTCTCTAATAGATTAGTACTAATATACCGTAAGTCTATTAAAGTAATATGATGATAACTTTCAATGATTAGAGGAGTTAAACTACTCGCAAAAGAATCACGAAAAATAACGAGTTCGCCTGTTTCTTGATTTGGATTTTCAATTTCTAAAAGTGGGGTAGGACCAGATAAGAATAAGTCATAGGAATCGATATTTTTTGAATTTGGTTGATAAACCGGTTCCATTTTTTGTTTTTCAAAATTCCATACTTGAATGCTC
Organism: uncultured bacterium; assembly: GCA_949296705.1. Taxonomy (GTDB): domain Bacteria; phylum Bacillota_I; class Bacilli_A; order RF39; family UBA660; genus Alloscybalousia. The sequence goes on along the minus strand of CASFOW010000042.1, from coordinate 4,288 downwards.
TCTAATGTATCATTAGTAAGGTAGGTAATTGTATCGGGTTGAATAGGTAAAGCTGCCTGACCATAAAGTGAACCATAAAAAGGAGTAAAGGTTTTCTCCTTTTTTTTCTTATTCACATACTGGTGATTCATTTCTTCAACCAAATAAGAAGCAACATCCACGATTTTTTCTTGACGCCAATGAATATCGGTTCGGTAATAATCATTTAAAGAAAGCTTAGAAAATAAGTCAATATATTGAAAAGACGCATCTAACTCGGAGTTTAATTCGTGAACTAAACGGGAATAATCAAACTTTGGATACAAAGAATTTTCTAAATAAGCATTTTTATCAGGAATAATACTATAATAGATTTGCTTATTGGTAGTTAAGTAACGTTCTTTAATTTCTGTAAGCTTACCAATAAAATTATCGATTTCTTTTTGATTCCAAGTAGATAAAGAAGAAAAAACAGAATCATCTTGGATAAAAATTCCTTCATTATCTAATTTTTGAAAAAGATAAAATTGCGTATAAGCTTTAGCCCGTCTAAATTCATCGCGAAAAGGGAACTGATCACTAAAGTATTGATCTAATTCACTAAAATAATCCCCCTTCATCATTTTACTCATACTAAAGCTGGGAAGATTTGCTAATTTTCTTCTTTCTGATACCGATATTTCTTGATCAGGAAGAAAAATACTAAAGAAAAAGAAACCAAAGATAAATAAAACAAATTCCCCAATAATTAAATTATCTTTCACTGTAATTCCTCCTAAAATCTAAAGTATAAGAATGGATTATACGTATCATCCACCAAGAAACTAACCGAGACGAACAATAAAACAAAGTAATAGCCAACTTCAAGTACATCTATTATTCGTTTAAAGCGAGGTTTCTGTGCTAAAGAATTTACTAGTTGTTTTCCAAGTGGCGAAATGGCGAATAAGCTAATGAATAAAACAACCCCATAACTTCTTAAATAATATATTGTCTCTTGACTAACTAAAGGTATAGTTAATTTTCCAAACATTCCCTTTAAAAATTGAATGAGCTCATGATAATCGTTAAAATGGAAAATAACGAAACTGATAACTATCAGAATAAAGGTATAAATTCTAGCTAGATGTGGGTGAAGTTTTAACACCCTCTTTAGTAACGTTTTTTCAATGATCAGTAATACACCAAAATAAAGTCCCCAGAGTACAAAGTTCCAACTAGCCCCATGCCATAAACCAGTTAAACACCAGACAATAAGGATATTGATACACTGTCTAATTATGCCTTTTCGATTTCCCCCTAATGGAATATAGACATAGTCTTTAAACCAACTAGATAAAGAAATATGCCACCTTCGCCAAAAGTCAGTAATACTCTTGGCAATTAATGGATAATTAAAATTTTCTAAGAAATGAAAACCAAACAGTAAACCTAATCCAATTGCCATATCAGAGTAACCAGAAAAATCAAAGTAGAGCTGTAAAGTAATCGCAATTGCTTCTATCCAATAAGATAGGATAGAGGCATCAGTACCTTCTGCTAAAATAGCTACCAGTTCACCTAGAACATTAGCTAGTAAAACTTTTTTCGCTAATCCAATCGTAAATCGTTTAACCCCTGCTGCGAATGTTTCTTTTGAATTCTTTCGTTGTTTTAATTCATTTTGAACGGTTTCATACCGGACAATTGGTCCTGCCACTAATTGAGGAAATAGAGAAAGATAAGTCGTAAATGTCCAAAAATTCTTAGCACTTTTCACTTCCCCTTTATAAATATCGATCGTATAACTAGTTGCTTGAAAAGTAAAGAAACTAATCCCAATTGGCATCACGATATTCGGAATAACCATTTCTAGGGAAAAAACAGTATTCAAATTAGCGACTAGAAAGCCAAAATATTTAAAATAAAATAATAAGCCAAAACTAATCACTAAATCGACAACTAAAATTAGTGTTCGATATTTAGTCATTTTCTCAATTAATTTTCCAGAAACATAGTTGATGAGACAGGAAAAAAGTAAAACGAGGATATACTTTGGTTCGCCATAAAAATAGAAAAATAAACTAGCGATTAACAAAACGGTATTTTTATGTTTTTTAAACAGTACAAAATAACAGAGTAATACGATTGGTAAAAAATAAAATAGAAAAGTAATACTAGAAAAAACCATATTTATATCACTCCTTTAGAAGAAAAAGTCCCGGTATTTTTTTTATTTTAAGATAATTGTTCGAAGTTTGCTTTAATAGAATCAGCTAGTTCACCACTCATGATAAGAATGATTAAATTGCCTTTACTTTCTACATAAACATTTTCTGCTTCTACACAGATCCATTTTCTAGGATTTGCTTTTTCTTTGATCAAAGTTTTAGCTTCTTCGATATTTTCTCCTTCATTCATACGAATCAAAACAACCGAGTGAGCAATAGAACCAACCATAGACTCAGAAGCTAATGCCTCTTGATAATCAATATCTTTTGTTCCTAGATAATTTTCAATGTTTTCATCTGTTACTTCTACATTAGATAACATCATTGGTAATTCCTCATCAGAGATGCCAGCATATATTTTTGTCATAATCTCTTCTAATGTTCCTTCAATATTTTTTTCTTTTTGACTACACCCAGTCATAATAAATACACTAAGTACAATACATAAACCAAGTATTATTTTTTTCATGATAAATTCTCCTCCATAATATATTTAATTTCTTGAATAAATTGGTTACGATTACTATTCATCTGAACAATTATCGTATATTCATCTTGTTTCCAAATGGCTTGATAGATATCACTTTGATAAGCTAGATAAACAGTAACCCCACCAATATTAGAACTCTTTGTTTCTTGTGATAAAGGTAATTCTTGTTTTTGAATTATTAAATAGACGGGATTTTCCTTTTGATAGGTAATCGTTAAAGTATCTTTGTTTTGTTGATATTGATATTTAGTTTTTCCATCTTCATGCCAAATTGGATGCTCATCAACAGTAGTTTCCTCGTGCCAATCTACTCGCATTGCGGTAACAGGAAGATAAAGATCAGAATCAAAATATAGTGTGATTGGTTGGATAAAAAAGGATAGCCCGAATAAAGTAAAAATACTAGCATACAAATAAACAAAGTGCATGTCCTTCTTTTTATAATATTCATTTGGTAAATAAACATCTAGACTTTTCTTTAACTTTTTTTCTAAGCGTCTATTCATAATTTTCCCCCTAACTTTTTTCTGATTTTAGTTAATGCATAGGCATATATAGAACGAACTTTAGAATAGGGTAGATGTAATACTTTAGCAGTTTCATAGTGTTTTAATCCTCCATAAAGATGGAGAGTGACGACTTGTTTTTCCTTTTCTGTTAGACAATTTAAAGCATCATTCACAAAAGATAAATCCGTAGTAGGTTTTAAGTATTCTTGGTGGATAAGAAAGTCTAATTTTTCTTCTTCAATAACTAATTCTTTCTTTTGACGTAGTTTTGTGTAAATCAGATTTTTAGTCATTTGATAGACCCAAGCTTTAACGTTAGTACCGGGAACATAACGTTTTTTATATTTTTCAATTCGGATAAATACTTCTTGAGTAATATCTTCTGCTTGATAGTAATCCTTAACGAGAGAGAAAGTATAGCGAAAAATAGCAGGATACAAAAGTTGATAGATTTCTCCCCAGGCTTTTTTGTCTTCATGTTGTAATTTTCTTAAGGCATGATCTAATCGTACTTGATCTAACCATGAATTCATATTACCACCACCTGTTTTCTAATCTCGTCCATTATTATAACTTTTTAAAATTATTTTTTGGAGAAAAAAATGAAAAAAATTAAGAAAAGATATTTAAATTATTTAATGATGAGAAGATAATTAATAAAGTGTGAAATAGTTCATTGAAATGTGAAATAAATAATGATATAGTAAAATCATAATCTAAAATAGACTACATCAAGAAGAGAAGATAGAAAACAATAAAGATAGGGAGAAATTAAAAATGAATCGAAAAACATTAATCGTAAGTTTACTAATCATAGCAGGAACATTTATTTTAACAGGCGTAAGTTATGCTTATTTTACGGCGATCGCAGTATCAGATGAACAAGTAGTAAAAAGTGGTACTTTAGAATTAACTTATCATACGGGAAAAGATATTCAAGCGACTAATATTATTCCAACTGAAGAAGAAGATGCTTATGTTCATCAATTTACAGTAGAAAATACTGGAACACTTGATGCCCATTATAATATTAGTTTTACTGATATTACACTAACCAAAAAAGGAATGGATACTTATTCTAATAATTTAAAGTGGGCTTT
>CASFOW010000041.1 GCA_949296705.1 uncultured bacterium | reverse complement strand
GAAAAACTCTTCTTAAATATAAACTTTCTATTATGAACGCTTTTAATAGAGATCCTTACACTTGTCCAAAATGTGGAAATATGTTAAATTATCTTTTAGAAATGACTGGAGGTTAACTATGTTCGATTTTGATAATTTTCCAATTAAACTTAGTGGAAAAACAGTTGATTACATCTGTCCAAAATGTAAATATAAATTTGAGGCTCCTATTGAAGCCGTTTTAGAATTTGAACAAGAGGATGAATGGAATGGATTACCTATTTCTACTCCTCCATATATTATCTGTGGAAAGTGTAAATATGATAAATGTGTTCCTTTAGATTATCATTCTAAAAGAGGATACCATCACGTTTATAAAGAAGATTAATTTTATTTTAGATATATTTATGATACGAGATTAATATCTCGATTTTTGTGGTTACATACTACATAATACGTACGGTTGTTTGTGATGACAGTTCAGGTATGACTTTCTTATTACATAAAAAGCATAGTATAAAGAGAAATAATCCAAAAAAGACCTGCTTTTTCACTATTTGTAATCCCCTCTATGAATATTTTAATCAGAATATGCTGAAAATTCATGACGGATAGAGTTTTTTCTTTCTTCAATATATTGAATATCTACGAAGTCATTATTTATTGCGTTCTGATAAATAGTGTTTAACCACATTTTATTTTTGGTATAAATATCTACAAATTCATTATCCGTAATAAGCAAAATAAGTTGACATTTACTACGAATAAAATCCTCGTAAGTTTGTATATCTTCTCTTTCATCCTGTGCTTGATATATTTGTATATTAGCAAATACCGGATAGTAAGTCCCATATTCTACTAATTTTTTAAATTCTCTATTCGAATAAGATTCTTTATCCAAATAATTTTTTCCATCCAAATTATAGATCTCGCCTTCTACAATATCCCATCTATAATTTTCGAATTTTATATTTTTGAATATCTTATAAAAAATATTGTCATATTCATTTTTTATCTTAAAACGTATTCCTACCACAGTTCTTTCTTCCTTTCGCTATAAAAGATAATATTTTGTAAAAATTATAATTGATAGTAAAAAGTGTAGATAATTAGATTTTTATTAGAAATATTATATTTGATAGTACAAATTTGATAATTATCTACCGTATTAGGGATAACATTATATTCATTAAGAGTGCGATTGTAAAATAAATAATAACTATCCTTATCGGGACTAAAAGCAGATGGTATTAATTTTTCTAATTCTGATGATATTTCAGTACTTACAATCCAATTATCATTATTCATAATATCTTCAGTCAATATAGTAGTATCGTTGTGCTCGTAATTTACAGTAATAATTTCTAAATCTGAAATATTCTTGTAATTAAATGATTCCAAACTCCCTGTTTTTAACTGTCCAGAAGAAGGAATTCTAACCTCCATAATCGACTGATAGTCTTCAAGCATAGAATAATAATTAACCTGATCATCAAAAGAAGTAGGTAATAGAAAAAAAGAGCCAAAAATCAATAGACATATACACGATATGAAAGAAATTATCTTGTTTTTAGAACAATTTATTCCTTGATTTTGGTAAATATAACTGATGATTGTTGATAGAATAGGAAGCGGTAGAAATAGCCAAAATAACCAAGTAGATCGAATAAAATTCGCATCAGGAATATCATTTATTTCATTATACATCGCAACTATATATAATCCACCTAAAATACTTAAAATAGATAATCCTGTTAAACACCAGATAACTTTTTCTATAATCTTTGACTTTTTTCTATTGTTAATAGTCTTTTTCTTTTCCCCTAAATGATTTTCTAAATGGTCCACTTTTTTTCTGATAAACTGAATCAACTCTAATGTACAACTATTTTTTTGGATAATGATAATTTTTTCCTGTTCTTTTTCTAAATATGGTAAATAAAAATTAGTATCTGTCTCAATTCCTTTATAAAATCTATCATAATTTATCTTTAAAGAGGTATCACTCTTTTTTTGAATTAAATAAGTATTATAAAATTCTATTTCTATTTCTGGATGAATTTCTTTTTTTATAATATGTGAATTTACACTCTTAGCTACAATACTAGAAAGATTGGCTCTATAGTAAATTAGAGTAAAAACAAATACAATAACAAAAAATAGTATCCCCTCAATCATATTTTGACAACCAATAGATATGATTATCGATATTAGGAAAATTAGAATAGTACTTCTAAATATTAAATTAAAATAAAATTTTTTCCAAAAATAAGGGACCATTTTTTTAATTTCATCATTATCTATATTATTTTTACAACTATAAAGCATTTTATCTCACTCGCTTTCTAAGTGTTTCAATAGAAAATAGGGACCATGTATTATAATTTCTTAATAACTATAGAAGATCTTCTAATATATAAAGACGTTTTTCCTCTTTTATATATATTAAATATAAAGTAGATGAGTCTCTTTTTGATTGAGTATAATACTTATATTGTTTATCAAAATCGATTGTATTCACTGATTGGGAATTAAGTCTAGCAAGTCTAACTAAAACTTCGTTTACTTCCGTTTCTAACTCGCTATTTTTATCACTTTTCCATTTCATGTCATTTAATCTTTTTCTATCATGCAAAGAATTGTACTGAACAATCGTATAATAAATACCATCACTATTCCAACTAGCTTCGGTTTGTTCATAGTACAAAATTTTAGTAGTGTATGGCAATTTAATATGCCAATTTATGTACACTCCCACAATTGAATTCACAAATTTAACATATAAGATGATTACAATGAATAATATAAGCAAAATAAGCAAAACTTTCTTTATTTTTTTCTTCATATACATAGTCCCCTACTATTTTTCTTTGCCAGATACTTTTGATAAATCTCCCTAAGGTAATACTGCTCTTAAGATTTACAAGTTGAATACTAAATTTATTTTAATGTTCCATCTTTAGAATAATATTTATTTAAAATTAATATTACCGTTTTAAGCATGTTTAAATAAATTTCCATATTTATTCCATTATCATTTTCTTTATTTTCGGAAATAAAATTCAATATTTTTCTTTCTACTTTCGCATCTAAATCGTATACTTCATTCGTTAATCTTCTAGAATTATGTATAAATTGATAGCATAATCCATTATAGTAATCAAAGCACATATCAAGCTGTAAATCATGTGTACCTACAGGATACTTAATTTCTACAAAAAATTTAATAAATTCCATTTCTAATTTTTTCATATAATTTTTCTCATTCCTTTTTACAGGCTATTTCTATAAGTATTGGTTAAAATAGCTACGATTATCTATATAGATTAGTAATACAGATATGAATAGAGTTTATCACACATCGCCTTATAAAATCGAGTCTATTGTTATACTATTTACGAATCTAATGAATAGCAATAAAAGAATAAATCTTTCTATTTTCTGTATCTAATATTAATATGATATAAGATTTGTTGTGATCTTTCTTTTTCATTAAATAATAGTTGTTAGTATTCAAAAGTTGCTTAACATCTATGTTCTTATTGTATGCCTCTTTTCCATCAATTCCTTTAAATTGTCCTAAGCCATCATAAAAGTTCAACAAATTATCTTGAATAGTACTCATATTTTTAGAAGAAATTGCTTCAAAATCATTTACCTCTTTTATTTTTTTTAGAAAATGTGAGTTAGAGATTGTTAAAATTGATATGGTATCCCCATCTCTAAAAAAAGTATCATAAATAACTTTTTCTTCTTTCACACCAGGTAAATAGATATGCCAATTGATAAAAGCTTCGATTTGACAACCTTTTAATGTTAAAAAACAAAATCCTAAAAATATGGAAATTAATATTATGATTACTATTATAATTTGCCTTTTCATGAAAAACTCCTTTCAAACTTATTTTGTTAGTTTTCTGTTTGAAAAAAGCACTCATGATAGCGCATTTCAAGACTAAATCTATAATTGTTTTTACAATCATCGATTAGTTTCTGTTTGAACTCTGGTCTATCATTAAAGTGCCTCTTGTAACATGAAAAATCTAGATAGCGATAAATGGCAGTAGGATCAAAAGAATAACCACAATCAATCGCGTAGGAGATAATCTCTTCTGTTAAAGTTTCTTTACTTAGTCTGTTAATATAATTGGGGTTTGTTTTTATTCTCATTTTTAGGAAAAGATTCATCACTATTTCCCTCCCCTGTTGTTTTACCTATTTTTTATTCATTTTCTATTTCTTTCTTAAATTTTTCAATTAACTCTAGGAAGGTTTCTTTTAGTTTATCTCTTACTTCTTCTGTTGTACCTTCGAATCTAGCAGTAATATTAGGACCAGTATTGCTTACTCTAATTAGTGCCCAACCATCATCAAGTTCAATTCTAACACCGTCGATATCGATAATTTTATATCCTGCATTCTCACAATACTCTTTGACTTTGTCGACGACTTTATTTTTTATTTTATCACTTGTTGGAATCTTGATTTCTGGTGTGGAATAATACTTAGGAATCCCCTCTAACCACTCACTAACACTACGATTAGAATTGGTTAAAATTTCAATCAAACGAAGTCCTGCATATAACCCTGAATCAAAGCCAGGAAAATGATCACGGAAGAATAAATGACCACTAAACTCACCACCAAAGACACAGTCTTTTTCTTTGGTTGCGGCTTTAGTATAGGAATTGCCTGTACGATTAATAATTGCCTCTCCCCCTAATCTTTCGATTTCTTCTGGTAGGGCTCTTGAACATTTCACATCATACAATACACGCTTATTTTCTGACTTTGGTAAAATGTCACGGGCGAACAAAATCATTAACTGATCACTTGGAACATAATTCCCTTTTTCATCGACGACACCGATTCTGTCGCCATCCCCATCAAAGGCAATTCCGACATCGGCATGCATTTCTACTACCGCATCTTTCAACACCTTTAAATTTTCTTCAACGCAAGGATCAGGATGATGATTTGGAAAATTAGGATCACTTTTACCATAAAGAACAATCAAATCAACTCCCACCAAATTATATAATTCTGGGGCAAAAAAGGAAGTTGTTCCATTTCCACAATCGATAATTACCCGTTTTCGATTTCTGGTATTGATTTTTACCGACTGTAATAATAAATTGAAGTAATCGTCACGAATATTAAAGAAAGTAATGATGCCATGACCGTCATCAAATTCGCCTTTCTTTAAAAATTCATAAAAGTCTTCAATCATTTTCCCTTTAGCATTTCCTCTTTCATCAAAAGAAAATTTAAATCCATTATCATCTTTAGGATTATGGCTAGCTGTAACCATAACCCCAGCTGGTATGTTTAAGCGAATGGAAGCATAATAATACATCGGTGTTGTTACTAAGCCCAAATTTAATACATGCACTCCAGAATCTACAATTCCCTGAACTAAAGCATTTTGAATTTCTTTAGAAGAATAGCGGTTATCCTGTCCAACAACACATTGTTTCTGCCCTAATCTTTTGATATACGTTCCGTAGGCCTTACCGAATGTATAACTAACATCCTCATTGATATCTTCAGGATATACTCCCCGTACATCATACGAACGAAAAATATCTTTGTTTATATTTTTAATTAATTTCATTGTCACACCCCTATATTCTATTAACATTATATCAGAAATTTAGCCAAGAAAAAAGAATATTCGCCTTTTCTTTTCTAATTACACTCTAACTCGTTTTCCTTCTTGACAATTATACTGTTCTTGATCCGCTAAATCAAAAGAATTAGCCTCGGAACAAGAGTTACGCAAATAATCTTGATAATACTTTTGTTGATATCGTTCTTCTTCGTTAACTAAAAATGCCATCTGATATGTAGCGCCATAAGAAAACATAGGATTTTCTAGTTTTTGTTTTACTTCTTTTTTTGCTTCTACTAATTTCATTTGATATTTACTCACGAACTCTTCAACTGTTGGCGCGGATACATAGCCATTTCCCTCTGCTACTTCTGCGATTAAATTCGCAAATTGATTCTGAGCTTCTAAGTATACCCCGACTCCTTCTCCTTCTTTTGTTTCTAAACTTAAATAATCAGGAAGAATAATTTGTTTTTCGTGATTAGATTCTTCGATTAACAGAAGTTCAGCTTCTAATTTTGTAAGCCACTTATTCCATTGTTGATACTGATTTTGATGATAGTTAACGCATTGATCCATCACTTCTTGGTTATTTCCGTAATTTCTTACTTCTGGGCCAATAAACTCTACATGACATAGTTTAGGCAAATACTCCATCACCAGAAATAAATCATATTTCGCTAATCGTTGCATAATCATGGCTAAATCTTCGTTGGTGTATTCCTTTTCTACTAGGCACTCTTGTTCTAAACGAGCTCTTCTTTCTATCATTTTTTGGTTAATTAACTCTCTACCATTTATCTTTTCCATTTGTATCACCTACCATAGTAATTTCATTATATCAAAAAAGAAAGGAAAAGTACAACTACATATACTTTTCCATTGATTTCATCATTTGATTAATTTGTTTTTGGCTAGGTTTTCTACCCATCTGCATCATTAAAGCTTTAATCATTTCTTCATTGATTGGGGGATTTTTCTTTAAATACTTCATCATATATTTTCTAGCTAAGAAAAAGCCAATCACTGCACCAACTAGTAGAAGTCCTACTACTTTTACTATATCTAAAAAAAGTTCCATACTATCATCTCCTCGTTACTACTATACTAAAAATTAGCCGTTTACACAAGCATTTTCAAATCATTCAACCAAAAATAGTCTTGATAGTTGAAGTCACAGACAAAATACCGATCGCTAAAGGATTGAATAATGGTAAAGAAAGAGGAATAGTTATGATTAGTAGTGACTAAAATATAGCTACTTTTTATGGTCAGGACACTAATTTCATCTTTATATAAATTATTAATAATATGCTCTTCTTTATTTTTAGAATAAACCATTTCATCATGATATTGAATATAGATTGCTCGATTTAGTCCTTCTTTATCAATTTTTTCTGTCAATTGGCTAAACAGATGAAAACCATAATCGATCTCATGACTTTTCATATAATACAAGTGTCGTAAGATAGAAAAGAGATTACTTGTATTATCATGGTACAATTGGACGAATTCTTTTTTCATCTGAAATATAAAATAGGTTCTCAATTTTTCATCCCTTCCCTTCTATTTCTATCATAGAAAAGGAAAAGGGAAAAACTTGTCGCATTTCCCCTATTTTAATAAATTTTCAATTTTTGTAACGACACTATCGATATCAAAACCGAAAGCATGGTAAAGATCGTCTTTACTGGCACTACTGCCAAAGGTATTCATATTGATCAAATATTTATTATTGTAGACAAATTCGTACCATGAATAAGAAGATGATGCTTCGATAACAAAAGTTTTAACACCGAGCGGTAATAATTCATCGCGATATTTTTCTTTTTGTTTACGCCATAGTTCGATTGATGGCATACTGATTACCCGAATATCATAGCCTTTTTCCTCTAACCGCGAAGCTGCTTCTAAAGCAATTTGTACTTCTTCACCACTAGCAATAATAATAGCACTCAAATTTTTTCGTTCTTTACGAATGATGTATCCTCCCTTGGCAACATCATGAATACTTGTAGCATCTTGGATCGGTACTTCATTCCTAGAAAGAATAAGTGCCGTAGATCCAGTCGGATTCGTCATAATGTATTTGTAAGTACCGATAATTTCATTGGCATCACATGGCCGAAATACCGTTAAGTTAGGGATTGAGCGAAGAGCAATTAACTGTTCAACTGGTTGGTGGGTAGGTCCATCTTCGCCAATTGAAAGTGAATCGTGGGTGAAGATATAAGTAACGCCTAAATTCATGAGGCAACTCAAACGAATAGCTGGCTTTAGATAATCAGAAAAGGTTAAGAAAGTAGAGGCAAAAGGATGTAGCCCAGATAAAGCAAGGCCATTAGAAATCGCCCCCATCGCATGTTCTCTTACACCATAGAAAATATTTCTTCCTAAAGGATTCTGAGAAGAGAAGTCGCCTGCTTCTTCTAAATAAGCTTTAGTAGACGAAGAAAGATCAGCACATCCTCCCACTAAAAAAGGATTGTTTTTCGCTAGTAAAGATAGTATTTTCCCTGAAGTGATGCGAGGTGCTTCGGCTTTTGCTTCAGGAAGTTCATAATCGATGGTTAAGTCATCGAGACTTAAATCTAAATTTTTTAACTTTTCAAGCTCTTTTTTAACCTCTTCTGGTAATTTTTCTTCTTTTTTCTGCTCTTTTTGGTATATTTCATCGCATCTGGAATGAATCATTTCTTGAAAATTAGTCATCACATCACTAGATACAGTAAATGGAATATCTCGTACACCTAATTTTTCTTTTATTGCCGAAATATCTTCTTTATCTAATGGTGTTCCATGTACCTTGTTGGTTCCTTGATTTTTAGAAAATTTTCCAATTGTTGTATTCACAATGATGAGATTGGGTTTATCATTTGAAGATTTGGCTTGTTCTATAGCATTATCAATAGCTGTAATATCTTCACCATCTGGAACTAAAAATACATTCCAATTAATAGCCGTAAAGCGTCCAGCAATGTTTTCTGTAAATACTTGATCAGTGGAGCCATCCAAACAAATATGATTACTATCGTAAAGAACAATCAAATGATTCAGTTTTAGCGTTCCGGCAAGCGATGCAGCTTCATAAGAAATTCCTTCCATCAAATCTCCGTCACCGCAAAGAACATAAGTGCGATAATCGATAAGTTCATGATTTTTCTTCTTAAAATAATTACGTAAATATACTTCGGCAATCGCCATGCCTACAGCTGTAGCAAAGCCTTGACCTAAAGGGCCAGTTGACATATCTACTCCCGGAGTTACTTTATATTCTGGATGACCTGGTGTTAGAGAAGCAAGTTTACGAAACTGTTTTAAATCTTCTAGTTCTAAACCAAATCCTGCCATATAAAGTGTCGAATAAAGTAAGGCTGAACCGTGTCCAGCAGATAAAACAAAACGATCACGATTGAACCAAGTTGGGTCATTTGGATTAATTTTCATGTGCTTACCATATAGTGAATAAATAATAGGCGCAGCATCTAACACAATACCAGGATGACCACTTTTTGCTTCGTTAATCATATCGATACCTAAGCAACGAATATGATCGACAATCTTTTTTTCGTTTAACTCGTTTGAATTCTCTTTGGGTTTGAATAACATAATTTTAGCTCCTTTTCTTACTATCTATTATATCACGTATTCTAGTGAAAGAAAAAGATGACTTTTAGTCATCGTCGAATAAATCCTCGATATCTTTTAATACATCATCTTTTCTTTTTTTCTCTTCGTCTTTCGGCGTTGATTCTATTTTCTTTTTTTCTTTATCAAGATAAAATTCTTTTGTTTCTTCCAAATCACTCAATCGCTTAGACTCTTCTATAGATAATTCTGCCTCAGTTTGATTATCTATCCTATTTTCTTCCTCTATAGTTTGTTTAGACTCATCTATATGATCAGAAGATGTGAAACTTGAATCATTTGATGAAGTTTCTTCTTTACTAGCAATTGATTTTCCTTCTGGTTGAGGAGTTTCTTGTTTATCCCTATCATTTTTGTTTCCTTTTTTCTTTTTTGATGTTTTAATATAGAAATAAATACCAAAGCCACCGATTAAAAATAAGATTAAGCATCCGATACTTACTAATACATATTGAAGTGTACGATCCTTTCGGTTGTCCTCAAAGCGATCATCGTCTTTTGGGGTTGTACTTGAAGAAGTAGTAGTAATATTTTCTTCTTCCTCCTCCTCTTCTTCATTTTCTGCTTCTCTCGTTACTGTAATTTTATATTCTCTTTTATTTCCGTCATTATCACTTACAGTAACCGTAACAATAGATTTTCCTACTTCAAGACCTGTAGCACCACTTACTGATACACTGGCATCACTACTTGTTGCGGCTGCTTGAATCGTCACATCCTGGGCTTCATATGGAATGGTTAGTGTGTAAGTTAAAGTATTAGGATCAAAAGCTTGGTCCAACGTATATCCGGTTACACGAAGCGATTTTAGGCTAAGATCTACTGTTTCTTTTATAATAGTAAACGTATAAGTCCTTTGTTCGCCACTTTCCGCCGTCACTACCGCAGTAATTTTACTACCATTTTTTAAATTACTATCTCCTGATACTAATAATCCCGCACTGGAATCGTTTAAAGAGATTGCTTTTTTGATATCTAGCTCTTTTGTACCAGACGGAATAGTGATTGTATAATCTAGATCATCGGGAGAAAAAGTTTTATTTAATGTACCTACGGTTAAATTTAAAGATTTAATCGAAGCATCATTGGATAATTGTTTAGTTTTGACCGTGATATCACAAGTAGCTAATACGTTACTGTCAGCATTGGATTTAGCAGTAATTACAACTGTTCCAGTTCCAACGGCAGTTACTTTTCCGGTTGAATCCACGGTTGCGATACTGTTATCGGAACTTGACCAACTAACCGATGTATCTGTTGCGTTAGTAACAGTAGCCGTAATAGTTGCAGTTTCTCCTACTGTTAATTCTAATTTAGTTTTATCTAAGGTTAAGGTTACTTTATCGTTTACCGCAGGACTTTCCGACGGTGTTGGCGTTGGTGTAGGATCTGCTGCCAGTACAACACCTGGTGTCATTAAAAGTGCAAGCGTACTAAAAAGCGCAATATTCTGTTTTAATTTTCTTTTCATTATATTTTCTTACTTCCCTTTCATTCTATTATATCAAGATTATAGCATAACTAATACTAAAAATAAATAGCTAAAAAATCGTGATTTGTTTTAGCTATAAATGATTTATTATTGTTTTTTTCGCGCCTTTTCTATTTTTTTGCTGTTTAATGAAGAAAAAAATAAATATTTAAGATATTCTATCGGATAAGTATTTTCTTGTTCTAAATGCTTCATCGCACAATATAAATGACGATATTTTTCCTTTCTTTTTAATAGTTGATATAAATGATGTTTATCGAATGTACTTAGAATTAATTTTTCATTTTTTAAAAGTTCGTCAAAAGCATAGTCATTATCATAATTTATGGCATAAGCTAAAAAATTATCATCATTAGAAAATACACTCGAGAAATGCTCGTTAATGTCGAAGTTGTCATCTTCTAAACAAATAGATAATAATCGATTGTTTTTACTCATAATCGCATAACAAGTCTTTATACATAAATCAGATGGAAAATGATTATTTTGAGACATAAGTTCCCTCTTTCCTTATAGTAGAAGTAATTTTATTCCTATAGGGCGACGATTCCTTGGGGAATAATTAAATGTTGTCCTGGAAAAACAATTGGAAAACGCATTCTATTTATTAACATGATGCTTTCGACACTTACCCTAAAGCGTCTTGCGATGGAAAAAATAGTATCTCCTCTTTTTACGATATAGATTCTATTTGGTGGTGGAGGCGGTGGGACTTGAGGTGGCCTAGGTTTAGAGGGTCTAGGTGGGATAATAATGATCATTCCCGGAAACAGTACTGTATTTCTTCCTAAACGATTATAGGTAAGTAATTCATCAACAGAAACGCCAAATTTTTGCGCAATACTAGAAGGAGTATCTTGCGCAGTCACTGTATAGGTCATTTCTTTCACCTTTCTTCCTACCCTATTTTATTCAAATAGCTATCATTTGTTTACAAGTTAACCCCTCTTCTTTTACACAATAGTTGATGTAAATAGTCATTTTATCTTTCTATTTTTTGAAGGATAAAACTATTTTTATGCTATGATGAAAATAAAGGAGTTGTTTTATGATGAGTTTTAATCCCTATCAACAATTTAAAGTAAATAAACTTTTAGAAACCGATTTCAAAAAAATATATAAGTGTATCCCAGAAATTTTTAAAGCCAATTTTTACTTTCAACATTTCTTATGTGAACTCGCTTCCTTAGAAAGAAAAATCGACCAAGCACAATCTAAACAACAAAATTTATGTAAACAAAATACTAACTGGATAGCAGATTTTCAAATAGAAGAAGAAAAAGAAGCATTGTCTGTTACTGCTAATTACAGCACGACCAATCAAAAGCTTATAGATAAAGAGAAGATAATAATGTATTTATATCCAGATGGAACACTATCTTTTAGCTGGGTACAGGCTTATGTTCCTAATACCAAACAATATATTCCTATCTCTTGTGAAACACTTTCTGAGCTTAGACTACGTCAAAGTCAAGATAAAAAACTGATTTTAATGGAATATACGATTTCTGACTATTCATCTTATCAATTAGAACTAGTTTCTGTTTTTGATCAGGATAATAACGAAATCCATCGATATGACAAAACCAAAAATATAAAAACAAATCAAATACTCTCCCAAGAAGAATTCTTTCTTGTCCCTAATGAAAACAATAAATTAGCTATAGATTTTTTCAATCAAGATAGTAACTATTTTATCAAGATACTTCAAATGTATGACGGCAATGCTACAATAGTATCTCCTTTTTCAGCACAAAAAATAAAAGATTTCTATGTTGGAAAATGCACAGTTAACTCTGATACTAAATATATAATTTGTTTTAAGCCAAAAGGTTTTAGGGATATTGCTTATGAAAAGACATTTGAAAGTATCACTACTTTTAGTAACCCTACTTCTAATTTATTTTACACATTAGACAAAGAACAAAAACCTTACATAATAGAGATTTCCGAAGATAGTTATCAACAATTAATCCAATTAGATGTCAATAAGAATAAAACACTTAAAAAGGTATCTTCTTGTAGTGAATGAGATACCTTTTTCTTGTATAATCTTTTTCTCTTCTATATTTTTATTACATTAATGGAGAATGATATAATTCATATCAAGAGAAAAACTCTAACCAAATAAAATAGCTAATTTTTTAAACTAATTCTGTTTTACCTGAGCTGTTTTTGATAATTATTTATTGCATTATGTAATTCGTTATCTGTCACTTCTTGTTTAAACACCTCTGTTAAGCTGAAATATTCTAAAAGCCTACTAACATTATAATCCACTAAATTAGTTGTAACATCTATCATTTTCTGCTCTATCATTGGATCATTAATTTCTAATATCTTCTGCACTAGATAATCAGCAACCGGGTATTCGATTCCCATAAGGGCATCCATCTTCATAGTAGATTTTATTATATAATAATCACAAGCTTCATCTACTTCTTTTCCATAATCTCTGTTTTCTAAAATTGAAGAGTCAATAGATTGCAATTCAGGATTCAAAAGTCTTTGTGCTTGAATCATCAGTTGATGTTCCTTTTCTAAAGCTAATATTTTTTCTTCTCTCCTAATCGGATTTCCTTTACTATAATGTGCAATATCTGATAATAATTCGTTTGAAACAGAATAGTTATTATGATTATATTTCACTCTAAATAATATATTTTCGACCATTTTAGGATCATATCCTTTATCGATTAAATATTGCTTCGCTTTTCTTTCATAATAAATTGAGGGAAATTCACGTAAAGCATAAAATTTTTCTCCTTTTTGTAAAGTAACATAATGTATAAATTCATGTACTAAAGATATAAAAGTGTGTAAATTATCATGATTACATATCCTCAACTTATAATTTAAATCTTCTGTATCTAAATAGCATTCACTAGAATCTTGTTGGCTAGTAATATTTATCTTTTCAAAAGTGATATAGTTTTTAGCTTTTAAAAAATAGTATAGGTTGAACCATTCTTCTGGTGAATTAATTTGCCTTAAGAAATCTAAAAACAAAATCTCTACTTGTTCCAAAGATAGTGACGGTATAGGGATATCTTCTTTGCTATTTAAAACAACTGAGGTAAAAGTAAATATTCTCATTTTGTATAATATATCTTCCATCATACTTAAAATCCCAGGTTCTTCTTTATCTAAAATAGAGGCAAAGGTTTCAAGTAAATAATTATATGCATTAAAGCGTTCTATTTTTTGAAAGCATTCAAATATTTGATTTTGATTTTTTCTTGTTTTCAAAAAATTTGCTAATTCATTAAACTGATTAATACGATCAAAACATTTAAAAGCAACAAAGAAATACAAATCATCCTCAGTTAAGTCCTCAGGTAACAAAGAAAATATAACGTTTTCTTTGTCAATATCATTTTCTTTCAGCAATAACGCGATATAAACAATAGGCATTAATTCTGGCAAATTCATGGTTTCTTGAAGTTTTTCGTTACTTATCGTTTTCCTTAATTGATAATCAAAAAACTCATCAAACTGATTAACAACAAAAGTATTATTATCCTCTACTTTGATTTTATCTGTACTGTTATGATCGATAATCACTGTTGAATCGATAGAAATATCAATAAAGGCTCGATTTTTTTTAATTATTGCTATCCAAGTATCTATCTCTTTTTCTGTTACATTATCAGGATAATATAAATTCATTTTACCGATAGTGATTTGTTTCATTTCAGTACTACCCCCTTTCGGGACTATATTATAACATCATTTCTTATAAGCAACAAGAAAAGGCTATAATTTAAAGTACATTTGAAAATTTTATGTTTTTTATAATTACGTAGGATCCTACATAATATAATAGGAAAATTGTATTTAACAAACAAACGTCCTTAAAAAAATAGTATAATCGCAGAATCTGTGATAATATATCACACTTCAAATAATAGCGAATTAGTTTTAAACTTTATAAATCTGCTGATAACTTCTTTTTGAATGATAATCTAAAGGAACATATTTATCATATTTACACTTTCCACAGATAATATTAGGTATAAAAACACAAAAATTTTGTAATTTGCTTGACCGGCACACATTCGTTTGTTATAGTCTTGTTAATCAAGCGCATCAAAGGGGGGGATGACAACATGAATATGTATAAAAGCTATCAGTTTCGGCTTTACCCAACTAATCAACAGATTATCATGATTCAAAAAACGTTTGGTTGTACAAGATTAGTTTATAACCATTATCTTGAAAAAAGGAAAAAAGATAATTTAACTTGTTTTGATATGATTAAAGATTTACCTAATCTATATCAGGAATACCCATTCTTAAAAGAAGTGGATTCCTGTAGCTTAAGATGTAGTTTATTTGATTTAGATGATGCTTTTAAACGGTATTTTAAACAGCAAAATAACTATCCTAAGT
>CASFOW010000040.1 GCA_949296705.1 uncultured bacterium | reverse complement strand
GCAAACTGATGAATACCGGCTTCACTTTCTTCGCCTGGAAAAGCATTTTCTAAAAAAATATCTTGCCCTGAATCATAAGTTAATGACAATACCCCTGACTGTACTTTTTGTTCATCTGATGTTGCCATTGCCGTAAAATAAGCATAGGTTGTTCCCATTAAAATTAATGTTCCTGCAATGATTAGTAAACTAACAATTAACGTTTTTCTATTCACACTAGTTCCTCCTTGCGACTTACCTTTTTCTACTTATTATCTACTATAGATTATACCCACCCCCAAGCATTTTGGCAAGAAAAAAATTCGCCAGAAAAATTTTTTTGACGAATTATTTTACCCTGATGAAAAAATAAAATCTCACCTTAATATAACTTTCTACTTACTCTAAATGTATATGGATTATTATCCTTAATACATGTAACAGTAAATGTTTACACAAATAGTATTATTTATCGCGAAGTTTAGCTTTACATTTTTTTTCTGTTTCAGAAATAATTTTTTCAAATAAGGTCATTACTTCTTCATCACTTAATGTCCTATTTTGATCTTGGAAAGTTAAATTAAAGGCAATAGAACGTTCATCACCACCAATATTTTCTCCTTCATAAACATCAAAAATACTGATATTTGTTAATAGTTTTCCGCCACTTTTACGAATCACTGTAACTAGTTCTTCTGCTTGTTGTTCTTTTTTAATCACAAACGCAACGTCCTTGTTTACTGCTGGATATTTAGAAAATTCTTTATATTGCATTGCCTTTACACGGAAATCAAATAACTTGTCCAAATTAATCTCCATTACATAAATATCCTCTTTAACTAAAGATGGGTGAACCTTACCAATTACACCAATTTCTGTATTATTAACTATAATAATAGCACTTTGTCCAGGATGTAATTCTTTAATCTTAGCATCTTTAATTAAAGAATAACGATTCTTATAGCCTAAACTATCTAATACTTCTTCTAAAATTCCTTTAAGAATATAAAAATCTACTTTTTCAGGATGAAGCCCCAAATAGTATTCTCCTGTCATTAATATGGCTAATTTATTTTCTTCTATGTATTCACCATTTACTTTAGAAAAACCTTTTCCAATTTCAAATATACTGATATCTTTTTGCCCTCTAGCTTTGTTATATTGATAAACATCCATAAGAGAAGAGAGTAGACTATATCGTAAAGTCGTTCTTTCTTCACTCATTGGATCTAATACCTTAACAAGATCAAATTCATCATTAGTAAATAACTTAACGTCTCTTTCTGGAATTAAAGCATAGCTTAAAGTCTCATTTAATCCAAGATCAGCTAACTTATTACGAATATAGCGTTTCTTTCGATCAACATTTCCACTAACAACTGGTAAAATCATCTTTTTTCCTTTAATTCTATCGATTCCATAGATTCTACCTACTTCTTCGATTAAATCTTCAGTAATATAAATATCAGTACGTCTAGTTGGTACAGTAACAACTAAAGTACCATTCTTTTCTATTTTAACCATAAAACAAAGTCTTTCTAGAATAGAAACCACTTCTTCTTGAGTTAATTCAATACCTAATACCTGATTAATTTTATCAATCGTAATAGAAATTTCTCGATCATTCATATCCATATGATTATATTCTACTAACCCACCAACAATTTCAGCATCCGCATACTTTTCTAATAAATGACAACTTCTTTCGATTGCCATAAAGGTTCGTTTAGGATCAAGTCCTTTTTCAAAACGGCTACTTGCTTCACTACGTAAAACTTTCTTTGCGGTTTTACGAATTGTACTCGCATGGAAAATGGCAGACTCAATAATAATATTTTTGGTATCTTCTTCTATTTCTGTCGTAAGTCCCCCCATTACACCGGCTAATCCAACTGCCTCTTTATCCGTTGCAATTACAATATCTTGACTAGATAAAATCCGTTTTTGATGATCAAGAGTCGTTAATTCTTCACCATCTTCAGCCATACGTACAATTAATTTTTCCCCTAACCGATCAGCATCATAATAGTGAAGAGGTTGCCCGGTCTCTAGCATGACATAATTTGAAATATCGACAATATTATTAATTGGTCTAATTCCTGATGCGATTAAACGATTCTTAATAAAAGTAGGACTCTCTTTAATCGTTACATTTCTTACTTTTTTGGCTAAAAATAATGGACAATTTTCTGTCTTAATATCTAAGGAAAATTGAGTATTTACATCTTCTTTATTCTCTTGGTAAGATAAATCGATATCTTTAACCTTTTTCTCATATAAAGCGCCAATTTCATAAGCCATACCTAAAATACTAAGTAAATCACCACGATTAGAAGTAAGATCAAAATCAATTACTTCATCATCTAATTCCAAAAAATGAATAGGATCTTCTCCAACCGGAGCATCCTGTGGTAATTCATGGATTCCTTCAATATCTTTAGCGCTTAAAAACTTATGTTCTAAACCAAGTTCAGCTAGCGAGCAAATCATTCCATTAGACTCTTGTCCACGAATCATACTCTTCTTAATCACGCCACCAGGCAATTTAGCTCCATCTAAGGCAACAATTACTTTTAAACCTTTACGAACATTAGGGGCACCACAAACAATCTGTAATACAGCTTTTCCAATATTCACCTGACAAACATGTAAATGATCGCTATCTGGATGATTAACGCAATCTACAACTTCACCAATAATCAAATGAGAGACTGGTAATAATGGACTACAAGAATCATATTCATTACCAATAGAAGTCATACCTTCAGCTAAGGTTTTACTATCTACCTCAATATCTACATAATCGCTTACAAAGTTTCTACTTAACTTCATTTTCCTCATCCTTTCTACTGAATTGTTCTAAAAATCTAATATCATTGGTATATAAATATCGAATATCTGGAATGGCATATCTAAACATTGCCAAACGATCTAAGCCTGTACCAAAGGCAAATCCGGTCCATTTTTCAGGATCATATCCACCCATACGAAGAACATTAGGATGAACCATACCTGCACCTAACAATTCAATCCAGCCAGTCTGTTTACATAAAGGGCATCCTTTTCCGCCACATTTAAAGCAAGTAACATCCACCTCAACACTAGGCTCTGTAAATGGGAAGAAGCTTGGGCGAAAACGAACTTTAGTATTTTCTCCTAACATCTTCTTAGCAAACATCTCTAAGGTTCCCTTTAAATCAGCTAAAGAAATATCCTTATCGACAACTAAACCTTCTACTTGACCAAACTGGTGAGAATGAGTCGCATCATCATCACGACGATATACCTTACCTGGACAAATCATTCGAATTGGTGTCTTTTCAGTATTTGCCTGCATCGTTCTAGCTTGAACACTAGAAGTTTGCGTACGAAGTAAATACTCATCATCAATATAGAAAGTATCTTGACTATCTCTTGCGGGATGACCAAGTGGAACATTTAAACGTCTGAAACAATTCTCATCTGTTTCAAGTTCTGGTCCATCCACTACATCATATCCCATTGAAACAAAGAAGTCTTCAACATCCTCAATAATTCTTTGAAATGGGTGGCGAGAACCTTTTTTTATTTTACGGCTAGGAAGAGAAATATCAATTTCTTCTTCTTTTAAACGTCTTTCTAGTTCTTTATTTTGAAGATCCTGTTGTTTTTGATTAATCATCTCTGTTACTTCGTTTTTCAAAAGATTAACTAATTGTCCAAGCTCTTTTTTCTCTTCGATAGAAAGATCTTTCATATTGGCGGTAAGCTCAGTAACAAGGCCTTTCTTCCCTAAATATTTTGCCTTAACTTCTACTAATTCCTGTTGTTTTTCTACCCCTTCTAATTCTTTATCTAATTCTTCTTTTATATTTCTGATTTTCTCATTTGTTTCCATTTTCTTCCTCCTCGTAAATAAGAATGAATATAAGGAATAACCTTATCCTTACAACTTCCTCTAACTAATACATGTCTTCCCTTTTTAACAGTAGTAAAATAAGCATTCTTACTACCAATATTCTCTTTTACATACTGCATTACAGTATAAGGTACTACTTCATCCGCATCCCCTTGTAAAACTAAGCACTCTTGCCTAATTTTGGTAACAGTATTTTTATATTCCGAAACTAGTTTTCTAAACTCTAACAAAGTGGGTAATGGGGTTTTAAAAGCTTTAAATAAGAGATGACGATATCCGGCATCTTTATTTAGTAATTCCAAGTTAGAAAAATCTTTTCGATATTGATCCTTACTAAAATAATCATAAGCTGGAGCCAGTAAAACAACCTTTTTAATTTCTTTATATTTAGTTGCTAAATACCCGGCTAATAATCCTCCCATACTATGGCCAATTACATAAATTTTCTTATAACCATGAGTGAGCAAAAATTCTATTTGCTCTTCTACTGCTTTAATCCAATCTGTATATTTTACTCTCGTCATAATATGTTTTTCATGAGCAGGCAGTGTCCACGCATAAACATCATAGCGCCAATCAGTTTCTAATTCATTCACTAAGAATTCATTATCTGATAATCCAGCTGTAAACCCATGAATAACCAAAACCGCTTTTTTAAACCACTTCATATTTTTCCTCCAAAAAAAGCGATCATTCATCCCTAAGGGCGAATGACCGCGGTACCACCTTAATTATAGTTAAACTATATCTCTTCTTCTTAACGCGAAGTAACGCTTAGCTTTGACTAAGGACTCCTAGGACGAATTCATAAGGCTTTATTCCTTGTTTCCACCAACCACAAGGTCTCTAGTAATAAAGATACTTATTACTACTTCCTAATCACTGTCAAACTCAATATGAGTAGATTATAACGCAATTTATAAAAAGTGTAAAGTTTTTTTAACGAGTTTTGCCTTCGCTAACAGATTGTTCATTAGTATTATCAAGCATTTGATTCATTTCTGTAATTTTTTGATTAATTTTATCTAAAAATTGTTGCCGTTCATCAGATGTAGTAGTTTGAATACTTGGAAATGATGGTTGATTAGATTGAACAGACTCTTGATAATCTTGTAAAGAATTAAATTTATCATCATAAATAGATTTTATAGTATTCTGTGCCTGTTGGCTAAGTGTTACTTTTTGCTCATCAGTTAACGTATCTTGAGTTGTTACATTAAGTTCACTATTATCTAACATTACATGTGGTAATTCAACAACAGGACTATTTTCTAAAACTGTACTAAGGGTACCTTTAAATACATATCTTGTAGCTACAGAATTTCTTGGGGCATCATTTCTTATAATATAATCATCTGTCGTTTGCCATTCTCCAGCTTGAGTCAAAGTCCCTTGCTCATCCGTAGATACTTGTCTTTGTTCTTTTTGGTATAAGAAAGATGAATTAAGTTCGTCTTCAGTATAATTTTCAACTAAAACTAATTGCTGATCATCTTCTAATTTTACATTGGAATCATCTGCAGTTAAAATATAAGAGATATCTGCGGTTTCTCCATCTTTAGCTGTAACTACGGCATATAAAGCAGGGTTAGATTTAGTTTCTTCTATACTATCTTGAGCTGTACTGATATTAGAAATTTCAATTCCATTTAAATCAGAGGATATATGATAATCTGTATTAACATTAACAACTGGCTGTCCTTCTTTAGAATCACCTTGAGACAAATTCATTGCCCCATAACCAACACTACCAGCTAAAATTAAAGAAGCAATCATGATTCTTAAGTTCCTTTTACTATTTTTTTGCTGTTTTTGAACTTCTGTTGATTCTACTATTTCAACGATTCTACCATTTTTTTCTTCCATGTCAATACCCTCCTACTAAACTTCTTTCTCGGCTCGTTTTTTAAAATAGTCAGCCAACTTCTTTAATAACTCATTATCTTTTACTGTAGTTAGTGTATTTTCTTTCTCTTCAAAAATAGAAAGTGTATCGGTTAAATTTCCATCTTGATCCAACTTAGAAACATATAAGTAACTAACATGATCATAATATCCTTGATCGATTACCATATATTTAGAGCTATCATCTAAAGTGATAACTTTATCAAGCTTATTTATCATAATTTTTCTCCTTTTTATTCTTTCTTTCTAAACTGTCATTAGTTCTTCTTCTTTTTCTTTGGTTTTTTCTTCTACTAACTTATTATATTTATTGACTAGTTCTTGAACATCATTAGTCAATCCTTTTTGTTCATCCTCAGAGATTTCTTCTTTTTCGATATCTTCATTCGCATCATGACGAATATTTCGAATCGCAATCTTAGCTTCTTCTCCCATGGCTTTAACTTGCTTTACCAATTCCCTACGTCTTTCTTCCGTTAATGCTGGAATAATAATCCGAATTGTTTCCCCATCATTATTTGGCGTGTATCCTAAATTAGATTCAAAAATTGCCTTTTCAATTGCCCCTAAACAACTGCGGTCAAATGGCTTAATCAACAATTGTCTAGCTTCTGGCACAGAAATAGTCGCTAGTTGTTTTAAGGGGGTTGGACTACCATAATATTCAACATGTACCCCATCCAAACTACTAGGATTAGCTCGTCCCGCTCTAACCGTTGTAAAACGTTTTTCTAAGTTTTCAATTGCTTTTTGAAATTTTTCTTCTGCTTCTAATATAATTAAATTATCCATATTTACTTTTCGCTCCTTGTCTATTATTATAAACTACATTTTAATTTTTGAAAATATGTATCAAAAAAAATACGAGAATTTTCCCGTATTTTGACATCTTATTTATTAGATTAGCCTTTAATTTGGTTCATTACTTCTTCAGCGAAGTTTTCTTGTTTCTTTTCAATTCCTTCGCCCACTTCATAACGAATCATTTTTAAAATAGCTCCACCATTAGCTTTAACGTATTTACCAACGCTTTCTTTATTTTCTGCTTTGATAAAAATTTGATCTTCTAAACAAATTTCTGAATAATACTTATTCACTTTACCTACTAAAATATTATCAATCTTATCTGCAGGTTTTCCTTCATTAAGTAACTCTTCTCTCATAATTTGTTTTTCATGTTCTAATACATCACTTGGGACTTCACTAGCATTTAAATAACTAGGATTCATAGCGGCAACATGCATAGCTACATCTTTAGCTACTTGGCTATTTGCCCCATTAAGTAATACTATAGTACCAATTCTACCACCCATATGAGAGTAAGTACCAAATACTTGTTCATCGGTCTTTGTTAATTTTTCAAATCTTCTGAAGCTAATCTTTTCGCCGATCTTAGCAATAATAGCAGAAACCATTTCTTGAACTGTTTCTCCATCTACGGTTAGTGCTAATGCATCATCCATAGTTGTTACATCATGAGTTAAAATAATATTTGTTAATTTATCTACAAAAGCTTGGAATTCTGGGTTCTTAGCTACAAAGTCAGTCTCAGAATTTACTTCCAAAATCACTGCCTTGTTACCATCTACAGCGATACTAGTCGTACCCTCGGCAGCAATTCTAGAAGATTTCTTTTCTGCCTTAGCAATTCCATTTTCTCTTAACCATTCGCTAGCTTTTTCCATATCCCCGTTTGATGCTTGTAAAGCTTTCTTACAATCCATCATTCCAGCACCGGTTTTTTTTCTTAATTCTTTTACATCGCTTGCGCTAAACATATTTTCCTCCTCGTAAATTATTTTTCTAGTGCAGCAACTAATTCTGCTTTTTTCATTGAAGTGTATCCTTCGATACCCTTATCTTTAGCAATTTCTTTTAATTCAGCTACTGTCTTTTTACTATAATCTACTTCTTCTTTAAATGCTTCTTTGTTATTAACTACTTCTTCTTTTTCTTCTTTAACTGGAGTTGCTTCTTTGATTTCTTTAGCTTCTTTCTTTTCTTTTTTACTAGCTTTATTCTTATCTTCATCTGTTAAATAGTCGATCATTTCACAACCATTTACTTCAGCAATAGCATTAGCTAAAGCACCAATCATCACTTTAACGCTTCTTACAGCATCGTCATTACCTGGAATTGGATAATCTGTCATATCAGGATCACAGTTTGTATCTACTACGCCAAATACGGGAATACCTAAAATTCTTGCTTCTTTGATCGCAATTTCTTCCTTCTTAGGATCAACAATAATTAAAGCATCTGGTAACTTCTTCATCTCACGAATACCACGTAAGTTCTTATTTAGCTTTTCGTATTCTTTTTTGATTTGAATAACTTCTTTTTTAGGTAATACTTCGAAAATACCATCTTTTTCCATCTTTTCGATATCTTCTAAACGTTTTACACGACTACGAATTGTTTTAAAGTTAGTTAAGGTTCCACCTAACCATCTTTCATTAACAAAGTACATATTTGTTCTTACGGCATTTTCTTCAGCTGCTTCTTGAGCTTGTTTCTTTGTACCTACAAATAATACTTTGCCACCGTTTTCTGCGATTTCTTTTAATGCTTTATAAGCTTCCTCAATCTTCTTTACTGTCTTTTGTAAATCGATGATGTAAATATCATCTCTTGTCGTAAAAATATATTCTTTCATCTTTGGATTCCATCTTTTCTTTTGATGTCCAAAGTGAACTCCTGCCTCTAATAAATAATTCATTGAAACTACTGTCATAATTTTTCATCCTTTCGTTTTTCTTCTATTAATTTCTAAAATTTACCACCAAAACTGGCACTAGATAAATCAATTCATTAATATGTTTATTTTTCTAAAATAGCAACTAATTCTGCTTTTTTCATTGAAGTATATCCTTCAATACCTTTATTTTTAGCGATTTCTTTTAATTCAGCTACTGTCATCTTACTATAATCTTGTTTTTCTTCTTTAGTTGAGGATTTTTCCTTTTTGTCTTTTACATCTTTCTTTTTCTCTTTTACTTCTTTAACGATAGTAACTTCTTCTTTTACCATCTCTTTCTTTGAAATTTTACCAGCTTTTCCGTCTAAAGCAACCGTAACTAATTCTGAAAATGCTTTTGGATCATGAATAGCGATTTCGGCTAACATCTTTCTATTAATTTCTACTCCCGCTTTTGTAAGCCCTTCGATAAATCTTGAATAACTAATATTGTTCATGCGACAAGCTGCATTAATACGAGTAATCCAAAGTTTTCTGAAATCTCTTTTCTTTTGTTTACGATCTCTAAATGCATATTGTCCTGAATGCATCAATTGTTCTTTAGCTGTCTTATATAGTCTATGTTTACTGCCAAAATAACCTTTAGCTTGTTTTAATACTTTTTTATGACGAGCTTTTGTAACTGCTCCATTTTTTACTCTTGCCATACTTTTTCCTCCTTATTGTCTACTAGATTATGTTCTTTAATCTTTTCTTATCTCCAGTACTCAATTGAGTACTCTTTCTTACTTTTCTATTGTATGATGCTGATTTACTTCCTGTATTATGTCTACTACCAGGATGTCCCATCGTAATTGTTCCACTTTTTCTAACATTAAGTACTTTCTTTGTTCCTTTATGTGTTTTTAATTTTCCCATATATGTCCTCCTATTTTTCTTTTTTCGGTGCCAATAACATCGTCATACTTCTGCCATCTAATTTAGCAGGTTGATCGATAATCGAAACATCTTCAAGTTTAGCCGCAAATTTTTCAAGTACTTCTTTACCAAGTTCTGTATGTGCTAATTGTCTACCTTTAAAACGAATAGATAATTTGATTTTATCCCCTTTTTCAAGGTATTTTCTAACATTTCTAAGCTTAGTCTCAAAGTCTCCAACATCAATTACTGGTGATAATCTAAACTCTTTTAATTGCGCACTATTAGCTTTTTGTCTCTTATTTGCTTCTTTTTCCTTTTTTTGTTTCTCATAACGATACTTGTTATAATCCATCACTTTACAAACCGGTGGATTACTATTTGCATTCATCAAAACCAAATCAAGGCCAGCATAACTAGCTAATGTTAAAGCATCTTTTAAAGGTTTAACACCAACTTGTTCACCATTTGGACCAATGACTAATACATTAGATGCCTTAATTTGTTCATTGATAGGCAAACCGTTCTTGTTACTTGCGATATAAAACACCTCCAATAATTTAAAAAGGTAGATACGAAGTATCCACCCAAAAGCTACGAAAAAATTACAAGAATTGTACTTTTCTTCATCGGCCTTTTACCTACTTGCTTATTTGCTAGTCAGGTGGATTAAATAATCGCTTTCCTTTTTAATTCTCTACTATCTTACTAGTTTTTTCCTGTTTTGTCAATCAAAATCTCAAAAAAATCTAATAATCTGATTTTATATAAAATTTTATATTGCCATACCATGATGAGTATCTAATTCTGCTTCTTGTTCTAATAGCTGTTGTTGGATAACTTCTTGTTGTTGAAATAATTTATCTAAAGTTAAAACTGGATCTATTGGTATTCCCAGTTCAAAAACCCGTACCTCAAATTGTTGTCGCCTTAACTGTCGTTTTTGTGCTTCCAATTGTAATAGTTAAGCGCTTTTACTTTCTTTTGATACAACTTCAATTTGCTTTTCTTTTACTAATGCTTCTAAAGCTATTTTGGCGATTTCTGGATATTTTGTTTTTAAATACTCAAGTTTTACAATAGGTGATTGAGTAATTGCTTTATCTTTAGTTGTTCTTTCAACTCCAAACTCTATAACAGTAAAGAAATCTTTCGTTATTTGATTCTTTATAGTAACATCAAAATTCATTTGAACAATACTCGATAATCTATCTAATTCTTGTTGTGCCAATTGTTCTTGTAGGGAATAACTAAACTCTATCATTTTTTTTGCTATATTCCATCTTGTAACATAGAACTAGGTAAAGTTTTTAAAAGCTCTCTAGCATCACTACTATTTACAGAATAATTATGGCTTTCTAAAATATTAGTTATCAATTCTTCAATTATAATACTAATACTGACTGGTATTAGAATTTTTTAAAACTTCAATAATATTTTTAAGAGAAACAGATTAATTGCACCACACCTTGGGGATTAGTTTTTTGATTCGTTTTTGCATATTGAAAACTAGCAATATGCTCTTCAATTTTTTGTTTTTGGATTTGCTTTTTCGTTGAACGATACTGTGTCATTTGAGTAACTATATTTGAATATTCAAGTTTAGAGCTACAACCTATGTTCATAGCATTTATAACATTATTTTTAACATTTTATATGGCCACTTGTTGATTCGCTAAAACTTAATTTGTTTCATTTGTTACTTGCTTTTTTCTTTCTAAATTTCTTTTTTTCCCTGCAAATGAAAATTCTGTAGAATCGGCAATTGCTGATATTTCATCAACTGTAGATTCGTTTTTTTTGATATGCTTCATTCATCCAACTATGCATAACACCATTTAAAGAGGTACAAATAGCTGTAGCTAAACTTTCTGAATCAAGATTTTCTTCCATACTTTCTAATCTAACATTTACATATTGGTTAATCATATGAGTTTCAAAAGTTAAAGCATTTTCTTGACTTCTTCATCACTAGCATACTCCGAATGGTCTAATCTATATGTATGAGTATGATAATTAAAATTCTGTTCTAATCCCTTAACTTTTGTATGTTCAATTCTTGAAAATTTAGACAATTTATCAATTCGCTCTAGCTTATCTTTATCTATTTTACTTTTCATAAACTCTATATCAACTAAATCTTTGTCCTTTTTAGTATAACTTTTAAGTTTATAAACATATTCTGGAGGAGTTATCGTTAGTTTTTGACCTCTAAAATCAACTTGTTCTCTACCAAATATCTCATTAGCCAACGCAAAACTTATAATATCATCTCTAGTATAAACTTGTCCATTTTCATCATGATAATAACCTTTATTAACAATTGTGCCATCATTTTTTCTTTCAAAGCAAAAAACGCCAATATGAAAATCAGAGCCGTCAAGAGTAGCCAATACTTCGTGAGTCCCTACAGGAATTCCATTTTTCAAAACTCTTGAAGTAGTTAATCTATTATCATGAAATTGTAACCCCATTTCTTCACAAATCTCTTTAAATTTATTTATATCAGCTTCATTTAAATTGATATCTATATCATCGTGAGTTCTATTCGACTCTACACCATATTTAATATAAGCACATAAAGCTCCTGCTAATTGATAATCTATGCCTCTTTCGTTTAGTTTTTTTACCAATATTTCTAGCATAGTGTATATTTCTTCATGATTTTGTTTTACAAATTTAGGGTTAAATCTTTTTTCTCTTTCATTCTTATAATTTTGAACTGTTTGTTTAGCAAGTTCATTTATTTGATTAACTACTTCTTCATAAGGTAGTTCAGAATTTCTAAACATTTCTACCGCACGATTATATCCATCACTATTTATGATTCCGCTGTATCGTTGATTTAAACGCTCAGTGATATTTCTAATATAGTCTATTATTAATTGCTGTTTTGATGATTGTTCTGGCATAATCTACCTCCGTATTTTTAATACTAATCGAACCCTATCCTTTACATAATATTATAATATGCTAAGGACTTTGTACGCAACCTAAACAATAAAAAGCCCTCAGAAAATTATTGAGAGCTTTATTTAACTTATCTCACAAATTGGGGAAATAAATCTTCTTTAAACATCAATTCCATAGTAAGCATCAATTAAAATCTTCTTTAATTCACTAACTAATGGCAACCTAGGATTAGAGGTTGTACACTGATCTTCAAAAGCATTATTTGCTAAAATATCTAACTTATTCATATAGGTTTCTTCATCGATTCCATACTCTTGAAAAGATTTAGGAATACCTAGTTTCTCATTTAAATGATTAACCATGTCGATTAAGACATCTACTCCTGATTCTTCATCTGAAATAGATAAACCAATTTTTTTGGCAAAATTAACATACTTTTGTTTCGCAATATAATATTCGTACTTAGGAAAAGAGACAAATTTAGTTGGTTTACTAGCATTATAGCGAATCACGTAAGGAAGTAAAATCGCATTACACCTACCATGTGAGATATGAAATTCGCCACCTAATTTATGAGCTAGCGAATGATTGATTCCCAAAAAAGCATTAGTGAAAGCCATACCAGCTATACAACTAGCATTATGAACTTTCTCTCTAGCTTCTTTGTCGCTTCCATTTTCATAAGAACGAATTAAATATTGATAAATCAGTTCACCTGCTTTTTCAGCAAGTCCATCTGTATAATCACTAGCCATATTAGAAACATAAGCTTCAATCGCATGAGTTAATACATCCATTCCAGTATCAGCTGTTAATACTTTCGGTAAAGTTAAAACAAAATCAGGATCAATGATAGCAACATCAGGAGTAAGTTCATAATCCGCAAATGGATATTTTACGTTATTATTTTTATCCGTGATAACAGCAAAAGAAGTAACCTCACTACCCGTTCCAGAAGTAGTAGGAATCGCAACAAACTTGGCTTTTAACCCCAATTTTGGATACTTATAGGTTCGTTTTCGAATATCCAAAAATTTTAACTTCAACCCTTCTTTATCGACATCTGGATGTTCATAAAATAACCACATTCCCTTAGCTGCATCGATTACACTTCCGCCACCAAGCGCAATAATCACATCCGGAGTAAAGTGTCCCATCGCTTCCACCCCACGATCGATTGTATCAAACGACGGATCAGGCTCTACATCACTAAAAATCTCAAAATGAATATGATCGGTATGCTTTTCTAATTGATAAATGACTTTATCGACATATCCTAATTCTAACATAGATTGATCAGTAACAATAAAAGCATTCGTTATACCAGGCATCTCGGATAAATATTTGATGGATCCTGCCTCAAAATATATCTTAGGGGGTACTTTAAACCACTGCATATTCACTTGACGCTTGGCAACTCTTTTCAAGTTAATTAAATTGACACTAGAAACATTATCCGTAGTACTATTTCCGCCAAAAGTTCCACATCCTAAAGTTAATGATGGCATATTCGTATTATAAATATCGCCAATCGCTCCATGTGTGGATGGTGAATTAACAATAATTCTTCCCACTTTCACAACTGCTGAAAAATGAGCAATTACCTCTTGATTTTCAGTATGAATAACGGCGGAGTGACCTAAACCACCAAACTCGATTAGTTTTTCACTTAACGATATTCCTTCATTTTCATTTGAAACTATATAATAGGTTAATATCGGGCTAAGTTTTTCTTTAGAAAAAGGGAATTTCTTACCTACCCCATCTTCTCTAACTACAATTATTTTAGTATCTAAAGGAATTAAAAAACCTGCTTTTTCGGCGATATCACAAGGATCTTTACCAACAACATCTGAATTTAAATCATATTCATCCCCAACAAGAGTAAACATATAATGACTAAGTAAGGCTTTTTCTTTATCATTAACAAAATAACATCCAGCATCTTTCATTAAGTCTTCAAATTCTTGATGAATTTCTTGATCGACAATCACAGCCTGTTCGCTAGCGCAAATCATCCCATTATCAAAGGATTTTGACATCACTAAATCATTAACACTCGTTTTTAACTTAGCCTCTTTATGAATATAGCAAGGAACATTGCCAGGCCCTACTCCTAGGGCAGGTTTACCACAAGAATAAGCACTCTTTACCATGCCTTTTCCGCCGGTTGCTAAAATGAGATCAACATCAGGATGATTCATTAGAGCTTTTGTTGCCTCGATAGAAGGTTTATCTATCCATAAAATACAATCCTTAGGAGCTCCTGCTTTGACTGCCGCTTCCAATAAAATCTTAGCGGTTGCGACACTACACTCTTGAGCAGAAGGGTGAAAACCAAAGATAATTACATTTCTAGTCTTAGCCGCAATCAAAGATTTAAAGCAAGTAGTCGACGTAGGATTAGTAACTGGTGTGATTCCCGCAATAATCCCAACTGGTTCAGCAATTTCTTCATAACCATCTTCTTCATTGTCTTGAATTATTCCAACTGTTTTACTATTCTTTATACTGTGATAGATATATTCTGATGCGAAAATATTCTTTGTTATTTTATCTTCATAAATACCACGTTTCGTTTCATCCACCGCTAGTCTAGCAAGCATCATATGATTCTCAAGAACAGCCATAGCCATCTGTTTAACAATCCTATCTACATCTTCCTGCGTTAATTTACTGTACTCTTCCCGAGCAACTTTTGCTCGCTCGACTAAGTCTTCAATCATTTTCTGTATCTCACTCATTATTCATACCCCTATTCTAAAATCATTATAACATACTTTTAATCGGTACAAATGATTTTTGTGATAAATATCTTTTGAGCGAGAAAAAGAGAACCTAATCAATAAGTTCTCTTTTGGATTTATATATATACTAAACTGATTATTTCATCGATTTAACAGCTTCAGTTTCTTCAGGAGTAATTACTTCTTCTTCACCAAGATTAGAAATATAGTCTTCTAAGCCTTCATAAATAATTGCCTCTCCACCCATAGTTTGTTCTTCATAAATTTGCTGAGCTGTCTCTTCTACTACCGCATCAATTGCTTGATCAACAGTAGTACTAGGTGCAGTTTCCGCTACCGTAGGAGCTTCCTCTACAACAGGAGCTTCAGATGGAACTTCAGGAGCAGGTTGTGCATTTATGCTTTCTTGAACAGCACTATCAATTTGCGTTTCTCCACCAAAACTACCATCTGGTCTTTGCGTCATGCCATCAGTAACGCTATCATCCTCAAAGCCATGCCATCCATCAGGAGCATTATCTGGTAATTGCGGTTCTTCAGGTTGCACTTCAGTAGGTGGTGTAATAGTTTCTTGTTCTTCACTTGTATCCGGGTTGCTAGTAGTATTTTCTTTGTCATTTAAATCATCAGGTGAAGGTGGAATAACACTTTGCCCTGGATCTCCACTTGGAACAGTATTATCCTTATTTGGATTTTCACTATTTCCTTGATTAATAATATCCTCAATCGTTTGACCGTTTGAATCTCCTTTATCAGTACCAATATTGTCTATATCAATATTGTCTTCTTTCAAGTCTTCATCGATTTGAACTTCGCCACCAGTAATAGCTTCTTCTTTATGATTGTTATAGTAATATTCTAAACCACCCAACTTACCTTGTTGCCAAGCATAAGCTTCTGTTGTTTCTTTACTACCAGTTGAATCACCAATTTTCTTATTACTATTTGCGTATAAATAAGCATTAGGTGCTTCACCATTTTTTTCACCATAAACACTGTACCAAGCATAAGCTTCATTATAAATTTTATACCATGCTGCACTATCTAACTTAGCTTGCTCATTAGCATTAGCTTGAGCTTTTTTGGTCGTCTCTGCTTCATCTTCAGGAGTAACTACAGATCCTAAAATATCCTTACGAATATTTTCAGCAAGTTCTGCTTGGTCAACTAATAACTCACTAGAAGCGACAACTGCTTGATTTCGTTTTTCTTGAGGAGTTCCTTTTGTA
This sequence comes from uncultured bacterium, assembly GCA_949296705.1. Classification (GTDB taxonomy): domain Bacteria; phylum Bacillota_I; class Bacilli_A; order RF39; family UBA660; genus Alloscybalousia. Next base: position 9,186 of record CASFOW010000040.1, on the reverse strand, counting down.
TCGTCAATTACAGTTTGACTATTAGAAGTCCTTTGACCACTACTTCCAGAACCAGTAGAATAAGAACTAGTATCAGCCATTTGTTTTTCTAAATAATAAGTAATTATCGCTCCTAAATAATCATCTTGTTCATCACGCGTCGGTTCTTTACCAAGAGTTTTTAATTGTTCACTCATAATACGAATAATTTGATCCACATCACAAGTTTTTTCAGTTAATTGATCATAGTCAGATTCTTCAGCAGTTAAACTAATACCTGGATTTTGTTCCATCATCTTCTGTTTTTCTTTTTCTGACTTATCCGCTAATAATAGGGCTTTATATTCATTTAAATCGTCTGTACTTTGATCTTCATTAATCATTTGTTCACGATATGCATTGAAATTTTCTAATCGTCCAAACAACGCTTCATTCGCACTATTCGTCATCGACTGGTTACCATTTTGACCACTAACAAGGATTTCCGCAATATCATCATTTATAGTGTTAGATGTTAAGTTAATAGCAGCAATTTCAGCATTAACTACAAATTGTAGGGCTTGATTGGCACTTAAATCTACCGCATTATAACGTCTTTCTCCAGTCGTAGAATTAGTATTATCCTCTAGGAATGAATCGGTTAGCCATTTTTCATATGCTTCTTTAGCTTCTTTTACATTGCCATCATTCTTAATTGCCGTCATTAAGTTTTCCATTAATGGAACAGATTCTAATGCTTTAGCTTTAGCTTCATCATCTTTAATTAGATTAAATACTTGTGTTAATTTACTAGGCGTATCCATCGCCGTAGCCACAGTAGCATATTCAAATCCATTTTTTTCATTATTGAAACTAATCTTTAATTCCCCATTTTCATCATATTGATCTTCCATAATATCAAAATTACCTAAAATGGTTAATAACTCATCATTAGAATAATAATTACCATTAAAGAATATATCTGCATATAATAACTGTCTATAAGTATATCCAGTCTTATAAGTTTGACCATCTACTGTAGAAGTAGAGTTAAATGAAGATAGGAAATTGTAAAGACTATCACTACTTTTTAAAGCATAATCTTTTTGTAAACTAGCTGGAATATTAGCATCATTTTCATAATAGGCAAAATCTTTACCTTCCAAATTCAAATCAAAGCCTTGAGCTTCATCAGTTTGCACTTCGATACTAGCATCATCGCGATTTTTAAAATGATTATATCCAGCTACTCCACCGACACCAATTGCGGTTGCTAAACCAACAGTACCGGCTGCTATAGCTGCTTTTTTACCAAGAGACAATGGCTTTTTATCATCTTCATTATCATATTCATCATCTGAAGAATTTGATTTTAAATAATCACGGTAATCAGCTCTAATCTCTTTGATTGCTCTTTTTTTCTCTTTATTTTGTGTTCCTAGGGATAATTGCGTAAAATATGGAGCAGATAATGTTACCCCAGTTTGATTACCCCAATTTTCAAGAAGGCGAAGGAAATCCGTTGTTTCCTCCGTTCTTGCATTAATATCATTAGGATTAGCGACAAAATGATCATAATCACCGTTTTTAAGAAGAATAAATACTTCATTCAAACAGTTATCCACCGTAGTACCAGCTACAACATTAGGATCATTAGTAATAGCGGTTATCTCATCTATCTGTGATCTATATTCACGATTATCTATATCTTGTATATTTCTAATTTCCATAGCGATTCACCCCTTTAGTTTTTCTCTCTATACTCGCCAGTATAAACATAGCCTTGTCCTAATAGACCAGTATCGTTATAATGACTCCATACATAGTTATAAGATGCTTGTCTTACATCCGTACAAGTCTTTTCACGATAGAAATGAATATCACCATATAAAGGTTTTTCTGGCTCGATCATTACCGTTTTTTCGGTTGTCTCTTTGATTGTAATGTAAACAGGAATTTGTCTTTCTTCAATATCCGTACAAGTAGCTGTTACACTAGTACCAACAGAAGCAGATCCTGAAGAACTTCTTACCATCTTTCTCCATACAATATACGGATTAGTTGTACAAGTTAGACAAGCATCAGTATCAATACCAACAGCAACCCATTTTTCTGTAGCCGTAGGTTGAGCTGGTGGATTAATACCAGTTTTCCATTCATCAGTATATGTCCAATCGCCATTAACCTGATAAATTGTATCATTTGTAATGACATAATCATAATTCTTACATACTTTATATTTATAAGTAGAAGACTGAACTAATTTAGACTCGGTAACATAGTACTTTCTATATACTGGACTAATAGTTCCAACTTGAACACGTTTAACGCCTAAGTCTTCAACTACTTTGTAAATGGTATTTTCTGTTCTTAAAGTTTCCCCATTCTTTAACATCTGTGTTGACCAACTTGACCAATTAGCACAATAAGCTGGTGTATATTTTTTATAACGGTACTCCCATTCTTTATCTGGTTCATCAGTTGGTGGAGGTGTTGGAGTAGTAGTAGGTGTTGTAGTTGGTGTTGGTGAAGTAGTACATTCTTTTACCCAAGTTTCTTGATCTACTTCATTACCATCTTTACCATAATACTTGCCATCTATTACTTCACAAGCTTTTGGATCATCTGGTGTAATCGTTGGTGTTGTCGTCGGAGTTGAAGTTGGACATGTTGGACAAGGCGTACAGGTAGGACATTCAGTAGGTGTTGGAATCGTCGTTGGTGTTGGTGGGGTAGAAGTTGGTGTTGTTGTAGGTGCTGGCGAAGTCGGTGTAGCTGTTGGTCTAATAATATCAACTGGTTTAACAGGTTCATTCTCTTCTTTTTCACATACATACGATGTACAATAAGCATAACATCCAATGTGAACTAAGATATAGTCCTCTTCTTCACCACATTTTAAGTTAACCTTCAATAAATATTCAGTTTCTTGTTTTTCAATTGTTACATAAGATTTAGTAACATCACAAGAATTACCATTCTTATCAACAAATGGAACTAATAATTTAAGATCTAACATTTGTTGTAAAGTAAGTGTCTTGGTATCTCCAATATCTTGTGGCAATCTTTCCTCTGTATAATAAAGAATAGCTGCATCTTTCATCTCTTGAATATTTGCATTAAAGATCTGACTCTTTAATGGATTTAAAGCCTCAATATAGCTATCCATATTTGGCCAAGGTACTAGCCAAATTAATAACAATACAAAGATGATAACTAAAATCAATTTCATTAAGAACTCTTTTAATAAGTTCCCTTTTCTTTCTTCTGTATACATATAAATCTCCCCCTCTTTGGTTTTATGCGTCGTATTATAGCACAAACCTAAAGAACTGTCAAATATTTGACTAAATTATTGATCGTTTTAGTGTAACTATAGTAGTACCAATATTAAAAAAATCTAAGTAAAAACTTTCCACCAATTTATTTTTTCGTAACTCTTCGTGGACTGTCTTTTTTAACACTCCTGTACCTATCCCATGAATGATCACTACTCTTTCTGTTTTCATTTTATAATGATCGCGAATAAATTCGTTAACTAATATTCTAGTAATCTCTCGATCCATCCCGTGTAAATCTAAAGATGGTAAATGATTATATAACAAGTTCCTCGCCTATTTCTAACACTTTATCCAACTCTGGCATCGAATTTTTACCACCTAAACATTTAACAGATAATGCACCTGCGATATTGGCTAGGCGAATACTATTATATAAATCGTAGCCATTTCCAATAAAATAAGTAAAGGCTCCGTGATAAATATCCCCTGCGGCGGTAGAATCTATTGGTTTTTCAATTTTTAAAGAAGAAATCAATTCATATTTACCATTAATCTCCGCAAATGAGCCATCTTTTCCAAGAGTAATAATCAAAGTAGCTTGGGGATAATCCTCTTTAATTTTTTTATATACTCTAATTAAAGAATCTTCATCATCAACATCGATTTTCTCTTTTGTATATTCTTCCGCAAAATCCTTTGAACAGACCAAATACTTCACATATTTACAAAGTTCTATAATATTAGGTTTTAAGTTACCTGCATCAATTACACTTATACTATCTGGATTTTCTAATAATACTTTTTTAGAAGCTTCTAACTCTTCACCATCTACCAAAATAACATCAGGTTTAACAGCATAATCTAAATTCGTAACTCCGGTTTTTTTATCTCGACTAACGATAATCGTTCGACTACCATTACCTGAATTAGCTAAAATGTAGCTTGTTGTTGTCCTAAAGACATTAGTAGTTTCTAAATAATCGATATTCGTGTTAATTCTTCTAAATTCTTCTTTAATTCTTTCCCCATATAAATCATTTCCAACAGCACCAACAAAATAGGTTTTCATTCCCCACTTAGATAGTAAATAAGCCGCATTAGCCGCAGCTCCTCCACCACACTCAACACCATGGGCAATTCTAACTTTCGTATTTTCAATCGGGTACGACTCAACAGGCAAAGTAATGTCATAGGCAGCATGTCCTATACACATGTATATCTGCATATATTAATCACCTAATAGTATTATAACAAAAAAAGAACTATCTTGAAAGATAATTCTTAAAATTTTATCCGGTTTTTACACTTAGAAATACCAAGTAGATAACCATCTTATTGTTTCGATATATTTATCTGAGGTAATCATACCAGAAATAACTGGATAAAAGTAAGTAAATAGTAGAATAACTACCCCAACATAGAATAAATAGACACTATTATTTCTAATTTTCTCTGTAATAAATTTAATTAAGGCAACAATTGCTAACATAATAAATGGTAACGTTGGGAAATAGTGATACATAAACATAATTCTACCGATAAAGACATATGGTAACCAAGTAGCTAAAATAAATACTAAGATAAACCAATCTTCACGTTTTCTTCTAAGAAGTGCCATGATAAGAACAAAGATACTAGCGATAATACCAAACCACCAAATAGCAGGATTACCAATACCAACAATCGTTCCTTTCATATCGCCACCGAAATAGCCAACATAGTACCAAACTGGTTTAATCATAGCAGGCCAAGTATACCATTCTGAGGTAAATGGATGGGTTGCTTCTAAGGTAGAATGATAAGTATACATATCTTGAGTTTGTTTAATTAAGCCACTGATTCCTTCTACTTTACCTGGATAAACAACTGGGAATAAAAGATAAGATAGTACATAGATCAAAAGTGGTATACCAACAAAGAAGACGAAACAAGCTAAAATAATTTTTCCTAAATCTTTATCCTTTTCCTTATGTTTACCTACATTACGATAAATCATATTGGCAAAGAACACAATTGCAAGTGCAAGTCCAGCATATAATCCCGTCCACTTAGTCGCTATCGCACAACCGATAAATAGTCCTGACAAGAAAAGATTGCCTAACTTCGTCTTTAACTTAGCATCATTTTCTAGAACAATATATTTATACATGAACAATGCTGATAACATAATGAACAGTACTAAGAAGCTATCTACAGTCCCCATTCTTGTCTGTGCAAAATGGAAACAATCAAACATCATAAGAAGTCCCGCTAAAATAGCCCATTTACGATTCTTAAAAATATTTTTTGCTAATGAATAGATAACCGGAATCATCAAAATACCAGCAATATTTCCCATCAAACGATAAGCAAATGTCGACATGCCAAATAATAATACTGGAATAGCCATAATCAACTTACCAAGTGGTGGATGTACCCATTCAACAGTCGGAATACCATGAATATATTCATAAGCACTTCTCGCAAAATAAATTTCATCGAAATAAGTGCTATTTAAATAACTGATTGTAGCTGGCACTGTATCTTTCTCATCAATTAACAACTTAGCCGTCTCTGATTCCGCTGTAAGTTCTACCTTGTTCCCATAGTTATCATATAATTGAATCTCTCCAACGTAACTACCTTCGTTTTTAGAAATAATTTTCAAATATTGAAAACTCTTATCGATTTGAAAATCATTCCAAGCAAAAACGGAATTTTGTGTTACAGTTGTTGCTTGTTCATAATTATTTCCATCTGAAGAAATAAAAATATCATATGAGCCAACCTCAGGTCCTGAATACATTCTAATATGTGAAATTTCTTTAGCTTCTGCTAAGGTAAAGCTAGCTTCTTCACCACTATATTGAAATTCTAAAAAGGTTTGTGGATTAGTAAAACTACCTAAATTAATGAAAGATATAATGGAATAAACCACTACCATAATTCCGATAATTAGCCAATCGACTTTACCCAATTTTCTAGAATTATCTCTAAGCCAACTTTTTATGGTTTTAAACTTAGATTTTGAACTTTTTCTCATTTTAAGCCTCCCCTACTTACTCTATAATCATATCAAAGTTTTTTAATTTTTTAAAGATGATTTTGTGTATTTTTCATTAAACTTTTTGAAATAGAAAAAAGATACTAGTAAGCAAACTAGTATCTACTAGACCAATCAATAGAAAACAACTTGTATCTTTCCATGAAAATGCGTCCCCAATACTTCGTTACCACTATCTTCCTTCAACCATATTCGTAAAGAGAAAGTCTTTTGTTGACTCGCATTTAAACTGCCTTGTGCAATAACGTGGTTACCGCTAGAAGCTAACACTCCTATTTCTCCACCATCTAATTGATACTTAATATTTTTCATATCAAGAATTTTAGTACACCCACAATTAGCAATTGCTTCTTGATCTTCTTTTAATAAAATCTGATAATTTGCTGCTACCTCGCCAGTATTAGTAACACTAAAAACATAAGGATCAGTAGCTATTCCCTCAGTATCACTAAGAGGATAGCTACTAGCCAATGTCAATTTACCATTATCAGTCAAAGTAAAAGAAAAATCCCCTACTGAATAATTCTGGGTATTTGATTGTTCAGATACTCCAAAGTAAGCATAACTAGTCCCAGCAATAAGCAAAGAAAAGAGAATCGCTATTACTAAGATAAATATTTTTTTCTTTTTCATAATAACGATCCCTTCTTTCTATTTAACTAAGCCTATACCCACTTGAGCACTAAAGTCCAACCCTTGATCTTCATTTTGTGCTTCATTGATTTCTTCTAACCATATTTTTAATACATAATATTGTTTTTCACCAGGAGCAATCGTAATATTTTCTAAAATAGGTAGTGTCGATTCCAAAACTGAAAAATCGCCGATAGCTAACTCTTTTTGTTCAGAATAGGAAGAGTTTGCTTCATATAAAGACCATTTCAAATTAGCTGAAGAAATATCCCTACCTGCTTGTTGTAATTCAACATTTACAAAAGATATTGTATATTTTTGACTACTCTTACCATTATTTTCTAATGAGAAAGTATGCCTAGGTGCATCTTTTTCATAACCAGGCATCATTCCTTCAACCTGAATATCTTGACCCGTCAAATAAAATACGTTGATTTCATCATTAGTAATCACTTCATGATTACCGCCGTCAACATCCATCTTAGAAAAAAAGTGATAAGAAACACCGACAGTAAAACTTATTAAAAGTAATAAAATAATAATAACAAGAATAATCTTCCCAGCATTATTTTTTTTATTTTCTACTTCCATCTGTTCATGATTTTCCATCATTTAATTACTCCACATCCGCACGAATCTTAGTACTGAATGTCATTCCTTGATCTTCATTTTGAACACTACCGGTTTCATTTAACCAAATTTTTAATACGTAGTATTTTGTTTCTTTAGCGTTAATTGAAATACCATCTTTAATTGGTAAAGGCGATGAAGTACTAGAAAAATCACCACTAGCTATTGATGAGCCAGATTCCGTATAAGATTCATCACTTGCTTCATACAATGTCCATTTCAAATTAGCAGATTGAGCAGCAGAACCACCTTTAGTTAAAGACAACTCAGTAAATGATAAATTCAATTCAGCAGTATCTGAGCCATCATTAGTAATACTAAAATGATGTTCAGTAGCTGATGCTTCAGTTGTCGGAATAATATCCGCCGCATTGATATCTTGACCGGTTTTATAGGTTGCTGTTAAAGTTCCTGTTGTAATCGTCTGAGGATTAGAAGTAGCTGTAGCTGTAAAATATGCATAAGTACCACCAATACATACAGCAATTAATCCTAAAATAGCAATTATAACGATAAATACGTTTTTATAATTCTTTTTTCTTTCCACTTTCTTCTCATTCCTTTCTAACTATTGCATATCTGCTTGAATCTTTGTAGAGAAAGTCATACCTTGATCTTCGTTTTGAGGGGCGTCGATTTCATCAAGCCAAATCTTTAAGATAAAGTATTCTGTAGTACTAGCATTAATACTAATGCTTTCCTTCAATAGTACAGTAGGATTTACTGTTGCAAAATTACCCGTTGCAATTGCCTCCCCATCTTCTACATAAGCGTCTGTTGCATTATACAATGCCCATTTTAAATTAGCACTTGTCGTATCCATATCACCTTTCTTTAAAGAGGTTTCTACCAAAGATAGTTTCAAAGTAGTAGGTTGACTTCCAGTATTTTGCACACTAAACTTATGAAGTTGAGCTTCATCTTCTTCCGTAGGAATGATATTAGTTGCATTAATATCCTGTCCAGATGTATACTTGGTTGTCAATGTACCTGTTGTGATTGTTTGTTCCTCTGATTTAGCTGTAGCTGTAAAGTAAGCATAACTTCCCCCAACGCATACAACGACTACCGCAATGATTCCAATTGTCGTTAAAACAACTGTGCTTAAATTTGTTTGTTTCTTTTCTAGCATGATTTTCTTCCTTTCCTTTCAAGTGAAATGATAAATAATTTCTCCTCACCATCACTATATTATATAAACATTATAAGATGAAGATAATAAATTGTCAATTAGGTTTTTGAAAGGTTTTGGAAATATATGATTAGTATATGATGATCTCTTAGTAAGACACTTCTAGTCTAGTTTAAACTATAGCGAGTATCTTTATTACTTAATAAATTTCTAAAAGCAATAACAAAAAATACAATATTTAATGTTTTGCTTTACTATTTCTTATTAGCTTTTCCTTAATAAGCAATTGTATTTCAGTTTTACTTCCACAAAACTTTTTTACCAAATCCAGATGTTAATCGATTATCAGAAGTATAGACCAACTGTGTTATAGGGACTTTCCAAAAATAAAGTTACCAATTATGGAGTAATAAGAACACTCCATTTTTTTATACCTTCTGTTCTAGTAATGTATTTATCTTCAAGATTTTTCATTTTCTTTTTATCAATAGTTAAACCTTTTTGATATT
>CASFOW010000039.1 GCA_949296705.1 uncultured bacterium | reverse complement strand
ATTTGATATTGAGAAATTTAAGTATATTTTTAATCCGTTTTTCTAACGCCTCATCAATATCTAATTTTTCCTTTATTATCTGCATAACTAATCAACTCCTTTCAAGCATATAAAAAAGGCTAACCGAAATTAACCTTTCATATATTACAAGTCGATTAGTTCGACTAATTTCCCTATGGTGGGTGATATAGGACTCGAACCTATGACCTCTTGCACGTCAAGCAAGCACTCTAACCAACTGAGCTAATCACCCATATGGTGTGAAGAAGGAGACTTGAACTCCCACAGCCGTAAGGCCACTACCCCCTCAAAGTAGCGCGTCTACCATTCCGCCATCCTCACAGACAAATTTATTATATCGCATTTTCTCTATTCTGAAAACCCAAAATGAATAGTATACAAAATAATAATTTATCATTCGCTATATTGGCTATTAATTCCAAAATATGCTTCTAAAGTTACCCAATTACCATCATTATATAACTTTTTAGCCAACTCTTCACCAACATAACGAAAATGCCATGGTTCATAGATATAACCTGTTTCATTAGTTTTCCCTTTTGGATAACGTAAGATAAAACCATATTGATAAGCATGTTCATTTAACCACTTACCTTCTTTAGTATTCGCAAAAGAAGATTCCAAACTATTCAAATCAAAAGCCAAACCACTTTGATGCTCAGAATGACCGGGACGTGCTGAGTAGGTATCTGCTTCACTTTTACCATCCCGTTGAACATAATTGTAATAAATTGTATTCTGGCGATCATAAGAACGATAACCACTAATAATAGAAAGAGTTATCCCGTCTTTACTAGCTACGTCTTTCATTTTTTGAAAAGCAGTAGACACTTCATCCGTTAAGCCATTCCCGTAATCAGCTGGTAATGAATAAGTTTTATTGACAATCAAAACCCCATCAATATAAGTAACCCCATTTTCTACTACAATAGAATAGCCATTAACTGTTTTCATGGTATTACCCTCCTCTACTTTTAAAATAAATTTATTCCTAGTTTCATTTCCTGATGAATCATGAGCCACATAATAAAGTACATATTCTCCTTTTTGCTCAAAAGAATATTCACCGTCGACAAAAACTTCAACATCTGAATCAACATTATCAGAAACTATTACACCTTGTAATAAATCAATTGGTGTTCCAATCGTAGTCGATAATTCTTCGGGAAAAGATATAACTGGCGCAGTGTAATCACGAACAACTAATTCAAAAGAACTAGTTTTAACATATCCTAAAAAATTCTTACACTGAACTTCTATATCTTTTTTTCCAAGTGTAGAAGTATCGATAAATTTATCAGGCTCTAAAAGATTACCATGAGAGCAAGAAGTAATATCAGAAATTTTTACCTCTTGATTAATCTCTACTTCTTTAATCACTAACTCAATATCCATCCAAGAAAAATACCAAATAATCCCAATAATGATAAGTACAATAATACTACTTACTCCAATAAAATAAATAATTTTTTGTTTTCTAATCTTCTTCTTTTTCATCGCGACCTTCTAATCATATGACCCTAATATCGTCTAAATTAATGAAAATTTACTTATCTTTTCATTTATCCAACATAAAGTTTGCTTCTTCTCTTTATTCCTTTTAAGTATATCATAAATTTAAAATGAAGAAAACATAAACAAAAAAGCAGTCCTATTTCAGACTGAATTTATGTAAATATTCGAGGTTTCGAATCAATTTCAAAATGGTGCCGAATGACATAGTCGAAATGTCCTCTGACCCTTACCAAGGGCCTGTTTTACCGCTAAACTAAATCGGCATAATCCTATTATAACACAATAGAAAAAGAAGTAAAACAAATTTTTTATCTTACTTCGAAAAAACCCTTGAAAATTTCTTTCACACCATGTTTTTTGTTTACTGATTCAGCATTATAAATTGTTCTAGAAATTACCATACTATTCTTCTTTCTAAATTCACGATTTAAGTATTCATAATAAGTGCCCGGCGTAATAATTCCCGACATTTTCAACAAATCCGAACCACTCTTACCAATAATACTATCCGCTAACAAACAGCAATTTACTCCTAAAACAAAATAATTTTTAAATCTACCTTCAGGAAATTTATAAAATCTTGCTTTAGTAGCCATATATAGACAACTAGCATAATCCTTATATTTTTGTTTACTAACCTTTTTCTTATTCTGTAAAGCAACTTCATAAGGAGAATGCCACTCGATTAATTGTTCAAAAAGAGAATTTAAATATTTTTCAATATTTTTTTTCTGCGCATCAGTTAACCGTAATCCAAAACCAAACAAAGTTTTTTTACTATGCGAAATACAAAAAGGAATATAATCTTCTTTCTTAGCCGTAAATACTACCCCGTCCCCAATCATTGTAAAAAAGCGCATCGAGGCATCATCATAGTTTCCATAGGAAATCACTTGTCCTTGATACCAAATATCGACATGTCCTAACCGATTAAATCCATTCTTAGAAGCATGAACAAAAATTTCCATATCGGGAGTTTCACTAGACTTTTTCTCTTCATAAATAAACGGCTTATCATATTGTTCTTTATCTAAAAAATAATTAATCTCATTTAATACTTGATAAGGAATTACCATTTCAACTAAAACTGGTAAAGTAAAGCGTACCTTCCTAGTAATTTTTCTTTTTACTCTACGAGGTAAAATCGCACTAATAAAATCAAAAAGATAAGTAATTCCTAACAAAATAATATAAATGCCCAGAAAAACTAATAAAAAAGAAAGATTCTTTAAAGGAGAAAACAAAAAAGGAATACCAAAACCAACATAAAAAACACCAACTAATAATTCTTTAATTCGCCCATTTGCTCGCTCCTTTTTCATAATAAAGTAAATAATAAATTTAATTACTCCATTCATTAAGAAATAAATACCAAACAAAATAGGTAAAACTGAAAGCGGAATTGCCGGAACAGTAGAAAATAAAAAGCAAAACAGCAAATTGGTAAAACTACGCGTAAAAGTAATTTTCTTTTCATTACTTTCTTGACGAATAAAAAAATAACGAATAAACTGAACAACCCCTAAAATCAATAATACACTAATAAAAAGATGAACAACTTGAATATAGAGGCGATCAGAACCAACTATCATTAAAATTCCCAACACAATAAGAGAAATGGCTGCAACTAAAGAACTAGTTGAATTGTATAATTTATCACTTTTAAGCATACATCTACTTCCTTTACTATTCATGATGATTAGAAAAAAAAGAATATTAGAGAATCTCTAATACAAATTCAAAAATTAATACATAGTAGAAATAAATTTTTTTGTTTGAATAAATACCCTTTTAGGATAAGTAATAATCTGATTAGGATTAAGGCCAACATAACGAGGAAGTTCTAACGGATGACGGAAAACCTCTAAAGATACTACTTTATCCGCTATCGTCACTAACCATCCCTCTAAATAACGAGGTGGAATAATATTAAGTGGAAACATATGGCGCCTAATAATGTTATCTACCTTTTTATTCATATATTGGGGAAAAACTTGATAAGAATTAAGGCAAGCTATTTTAGCATGAGTAAAACCGTGCATTTTAAAAATATTTAAAGTCTTATGTTTTTGTTCACGCCAAGGATGTAAATAAAAATCATGTAATAAACCACCAATAATCACATCATCAACCGAAATAGAAATATACTTTTCTAAAAATCTAGCCATTCGGTAAGCAACATAAGAGACACGTAAAGAATGCGCGTAAACAGAGTCTTGATGATGTAAAAAAGTTCTTCGTCGTTGAAATTCTTTATTTCTTAAAATTTCCTTTGCGATTTCGTAATATCTTTTATCTCGATAAATCTGGTTCATTTCAACCTCCTAAAGTGATTTAGCATGCATCACTACAAGTAATAACTAAACTGAGTTTATCCATTAATTCCTCTTTGAATTTTGATGCTTCCTCAGTAGCAATAACAGAAAAATCAGAAGACTCAGTAAGAGAAGTTCCCACTAAACTATCAATTACTTTCCCATCCTTAACAACAAGAATTGTAGGTACAGAAATTTCCATATTAGAAAGTTCCTGAGTAATATTTTCTTTCTGAACAAATTTAGAATAAGGTTTACCGATTTCCTTCTCAGAAACAGGAATATAATAAATCCGGTCCAAGCCAATTTCCCAAGCGGCATCAACTAAAATAGGAACAAAACTACGGCATGGTGAAAAAGTAGCCATTCCTAAAAAAAACACGCCTGTTTTCCCAGCTAAAAATTCTTCTAATTCATCATAAGAACTATACTTAATCCCTACTTCATTCTCTATAGATACTTCGTAATAAGAAATTCCTTCTTCATCCTGTTTTCCATTCAAACTTTCGTACTCTTGAACAAATTTTTTATTATCTAGCTGTTGGTTAGAATTATCCGTAGAAAACAAATTAGTAAAAGCACCAACAATTAAAATAAATACCAAAACAAGAATAATGATAATAATAGATAACGGCAGCCGCTTTTTCATTTTACCATTATCCGTAAAGGAAATATTCTCTATCTTTGCATCGCGAATAACTTCCCCCTTCTTTTTTTTCACTAAATCTTCTTTTTTTGCCATACACCCTCCATTATGAATAAAATTGTACAATAATTAAGAATATCTGTCAAACACAGAAAAAAGAGGTTTCCCTCTTAACGAATCTGATATAAATCTTTTGCTCTTTTTCTATTTTCGTCATTAAACCCAACCAGTAGAGATGGATTTTTACTAACAATAAAATCTATTACTTCTTCCATCATTGCTTTTGATTTCATAATTCCTTCTAAACTAGCTACCGTATAACGTTCCCTCTTCTTCGTCCAAAGAACAAGACTACGAGAGGTAGTAATTCCATACTGTTTCAACTGATAAGGATAAACCCAAGCAAGATCTTCATAAGGTACCACTGTTAAACCATGATTTAATCCAACAATATAATGTTCTGTTAAATACAATCTAGATTTTTTGTAAACTTTAACTTCATCACTCTCTAATTCTTTAGAAATTCGGTCCCATTCTCTTTCCGAATAATGTTTCCACATCTTTTTAAATTTCTTACGATAAGCAATAAACATTGTTAAGAAAATAATTCCTAAAACCGTAAATAATACCCCAAAGAACACTTGTAAGGTAGAATTATATAAATCAGCGGTAGTATCAATATACAAAGTACTAAGATAAGACTGATAATTAGTAGTGGTTAAAAATTCTTCTCCCACCATCTCATTATATCCAGAAATAGCAAGTTCAATAACATCATTAGGTGTTTCTTTAGTAATACCACGAATCGTAATCGGATTTTCACGTATATCCTCTTGATTTAATTTTTCATAAGTATCATAATCAAGAAAGGCAATAACTAAATAATTATCACTCCAAACAAAGTAATACTTATCTGATGTTTTACTACTATCATATTCGGCAAATACACTAGGTACCTCTGTAACTTTTAATTCTGCATACTCACCACTTGTCAATGTCCCAGAAGCAACTTGCTCTGTAAAACCAACTGGTGTTTTCTCTTCTTGAGTTTCAATCATATATGCCCAAATATAAAAAGGAATAGCTAACAAGAAAAGAACAATAGCAACTAATAGATAACGATTAATTAAAGAAACAGCCGTTTTAATCTTTTTAGATTTAATATTTTTCATAAACTCCCTCCAACCTATCATGAAAAAAGTATACCATAAATTCTAAAAAAATAAAACATTTCTTCTAAGAATGGTAACAAAAACTAATTACTTTTCTTCAAAAGCAATAATCTCTTGGTAAATTTCTTGTACTTCTAAGGCAATTGCTTTATCTTCATAATAAACGTCTAAAATTGGAAGGACATTTTTCTTCTTACCCTTAGCTTCTTTCTCGATAATCTTATCCAACTTCTGAGTCGCTAAACGAATACTTTCTCGGTCTTGGATTTCTACTCGAGAAGGAATCTGCATAATCCCCATCTTAGTTTCTTTACCCGTAAAGCGATAAACAATACGATCTAACTTACGATAAAAAGAGGGACGCTGATAATTCGCATAAATCATCATGGCATAAAATAACGGTAAATATTCTTTCTTCTTCAATTTTATTTCTTGATGATACTGAGTTTTTAACTTAACATATTGAACAAGAATATACTGTTTTTTCTTATGAGGAAAAATTTTCTTTTGTTCCTTTACTTGAATATGAATATGATTCTTCAAAGTAAAATACAAAAAAACAATAATTAAAAACCAAACCATAAGTTTCATTTCTTGAGCCGTAGGAAAAACGGAATCTACTTCTAAAATAAACATTTTATTAACAAAATACCCTAGTACAATAGAAACCACATAAATCTGTGTATAATAATTAGTATTCATCAATTCATCTTGATGTAGAACTGATCTAACATAGTAGATACGAATAAGAAGTTCAAATAAAATAATGAAAAATAAGTTATCTAAGGCAATTGGTAAAGATAACGAAGTAATCAATCCAGCCAATAACACAATATAAATAACTGGTATAATAGCATGAACAATATTGTTCTCTTCTTCTTGCTTATCCAAATAATTAAGAACAAAGAAAAGAATTAAACCAAAAAGAAAATAAAAAATAAGATCGACTAAATTCATAATAACCCCCTAAAAATTAGTGTTATTATACAATACATGATGAAAAAAAGCAAATATCATCGTCATTTATTTGAATAAACATTGATAAAGTTTAGTAGCTAGTACCTGTAACATAGGAGCACGATAAATAAACTTGTTCGAATAAGATAAACTAGCAGAAACCATTTTTTTCTCAATACTAGTTAAACTTTTCTTACCAAAGAATTGAAAAAAGGCACGTTGCTTATTCCTTATTTCGGGATAAAAAGAAGAAAAATATGCTTGGTCTTTAAGATATTTCTCTTGGTTATCGATCATTACTTCATTAAATCCAGTACAATAAATACCAGGTTCAACTAGTTTTATCTTGATATCAATACCAAGCATTTTTATCTCTCTTCTAAGCGCCGTAGCAAACGTAATTAAAGATGCTTTGGTAGCGGAATAAGCACTCATAAACGAAATAGGCACAATACCAGCTAGAGAAGACACAATTACGACTTTACCACTTTTTTTCTTAAGAAATAGTGAAGCTGTATAAAGTTGAATCAACTCAATAGTAGAAAATACATTGACTTCAAAATTATAACGAATCGCATCAACAGATAAATCTAGTAAAGCTCCCCCTACTCCAAGAGCAGCATTGTTAATTAAACAATCAATATCTAAATCAAAAATCTGATGACGGCTTTTTGCATTGGTTATATCAAATACCAAAACAGAAATTTTCTCTTCTAAATCATAAGAACGAATCTTTTCTAAACAAGGCTTAACTTGATTTTCCCTATGAACGCCGATATATACATAATGGCCTAATTTTGCCAATTTCACTGCTGTTACAAAGCCTATTCCTGAAGTTGCTCCTGTAATAAAGATTTTCATATTACCTCACCATTATTAGTATGAGAAAAAAGAAAGAAATGATTATAAAAATCACTTCTTAGTTAGCAATCTAGTTAAAAAATCTTTTTTCTTTAATAAAGTAGGAAATTTCTTTTCTGGATTCGCACAACGAATTACAGTTCCCAAAAGAGTATAAATAGAACCAAAACTGAGTTTATATAACGATTTATCATAACGTTTATCTACCAAAATAACTGGAACTGACCCTGAAAAGTTAACTAATCCCTTTTGATTTCCAAGTGGCAATTCTTTCTTTATTCCAAATAAAGATGAAACAATCAAGGTATATTTTTCCCAACATAATCCTTTAATCATAGCCAGATTCTGATCAATTTGACTTAATTTAGTATGAAGTTCTTCAACAGAAGTAGCTTGATCAATTCGATGATTAATAATAATTACTTGATAATTTGGATCATTAATAATCGCACTCATTTTCTCCTGAGAAAATAAAATACCATTATCCGTCACCGCAAATTTTACCTTATCATTAGGTGCTTTCATCGTCAAACCATTAGCCATATAATAAATTAAATTAACATTTTCTTGATCGGTTAAAACTAAAGCCGTCAACTCAGCCTGTTCTAATGCTTTTGCCATTGAAGTTTCAGAACTTAACGGTTCATAAAGATACGGAATCTTCATAGCAGTTCTAAGTGGGAATAGAGAATGGAAGCGAAGAGTCTGTGTATTAACAGAATGTGTGATAGACATTGGCGGATTACTAATCAACTGAAGCAAGCGATCACAAACAATGCCCTCATAATTGAAAATAAAAATCATATCGTTATCATGTAAAGAAAAACCCTCAGTTACACAAAATCCCTTTACTTCTCGAGGAACAATTTTCATTCCCCATAACGTCTCTAATTTTTTATCCAGTTCATTCCAGCGTTCGCCCGTTCCACGGAAAAACATTCTACCTAAATCTAATAATTCATTCCCCTTTTCAGGTTGTTCAATTATCGCTTGTCCAAAAATCATTCCAATCTTAATTTGCGTTAGAGAATCATAATTTAATTTATTTAACACTTTTATTAACCGTTTATAATCATCCAATGATTTTTGAGGAAAAATAACATGAACGAAAACTTTCTTATTGGGATCAATTTCTAAAGCTCGAATAAATCCTTTTAAATGTTCTACAACTCGTTCATTATCTAATAAACAAAAAACATGAATTGTTCCATCTAAAGAATGAAGTGAATTTTTAAAAGTATTAAAATTAGGACTTTCTCCAAACTTGTTTTCCTCAATTAAATTTTCTAAAAACGAATACCCTAAAGGATCAGTATTACCCATACTAAAAATCTGATAACCACTATTATAATCTCCTGTGTCAGTAGCAATTGAAGTAAATAAGTATTCATTCATCAATTGATCCATATTAGGCATTAAATTCTCGTGATAAACATTACAAGAATCCGCTTTTTCTATTCCTAATCCGTTAATCAAAAACAATACTGTTTTATTCATGAAACCCTCTCCTTATTCTATCCTTCCTACATTCTTATTCTACTGTATTAATTGTAACGACAAATTTCCAAATTGTCAATTAAATCCCCTATTCAGAAAAAAAAGAACTAATCAGCTTTAAGCTATAGTTTCTTTATTTATCCTCTTCTTTTTTTGAAGTAATTAAGATATATTCGCGCAATTCTCGATAATAATAAGCACTGCCAATAACAAAAGAAATTAAAACAAAAAATAGTAAAAACGGAATAAGTATTGATAAAAAGAAGAAATACCGACACCATTTCCAAATAATTAAACTAAACATAGTAATAAGTAACAGCATTAGCCCAATAATAGGAACAGAATAAGCTAAGCAAAATACTGTTCTACCATATTCAGTCTTACGAAAAGCTTTAATAAATTTTTTCATTTTCTTTTGACTACATTGATAAATATTCATCACCATCTCTCCTTTCTAAATATTAGCTTATCAAAAAAAACACCACCGACCAATCATCACCTCCAATTTTATCATACCATCTAAACTAGACTATAGATCAAGTTTGCTCTAACATAAACTAAAAAGTAATGTGCTTTACATAGGTTTTACTCTTGTTTAGTATCTGATAACTGTACTTCTTTCTTTTCTTTTAACTCTTCGAACATTTTCGCTACGGTTTCATTATGATGAGTTAATCTCTTTATGGTTAAATCTTCAGCCTTATTTCTAGCAATACGTAAATTATTTTCACTAGAAAGTAAAGCTTCTTTTGTTTTTTGTAAATGATCAATCGTCTTATCTATCTCGTCGATCGCCTTCTTAAACTTTTCACTCGCAAGGCGATAATTACGACCAAAACTTTCTTTAAAATTGGTGATATCTTCTTCAAAATGCGAAATATCAATATTCTGATTTTGAACAACTTGTAATTCTTTCTTATAAGTTAAAGAATTTATTGCCATTCCACGAATCAAGGTAATTAAAGGAATAAAAAATTGAGGACGAATAACATACATTTTATCGTATTGATAAGACATATCAACGATACCACTATTATAATAATCACTATCTAACTCTAATAGTGATACTAAAACAGCATACTCGCATTTCTTCTCACGACGATCTTTATCTAATTCTTTTAAGAAATCTTCATTCTTATGCTTTGTCGCTGTAGTATCTGCTTCATTTTTCATCTCGAACATAATAGATACTACTTCTGTACCATCCTCGTCAAAATCCCGAAAAATAAAATCCCCTTTAGAGCCGGTTCTAATATCATTATCCTTTTCAAAAGTACAATTTTTAAAAAGTGGCCGCAAGCGATTAAATTCATTACTACAATGTTGTTCTAAAGATTCACCAATCATTTTTGTCGACTGTCTAGCCTTAAAATCACGATAATAAGCAATTTGTTCATCTTTATCCTTAATTTTTTCTTCAAAATACTCGCGTAAATTTTTTTCTTTTAATAAATATTCATTTTTACTTATTGCTAGTTCATTATTTAAATGACTAATCTCTTGTTCCTTTTCAATAACCGCTTCTTGAACACTATGTTTTAATTCTGTAGCTTTTAACTGAAGTTCACCTTTCAATTTTTCTATTTCTAAACTCTTTTTCGTTAACTCTTCTTGATGAGTAACTTCTAATTTATGCTTAGTTTCTTCTTCCCTATGACTTAATTCTTTTTTTAGTTCAGAAATTTTTAAAGTCTGTTCACCTAATTGTTTAGTAAACTTTTTTTCAAGCTCTGCTTCAGCTAACTTAACCGCACTTTCTTGGTTTGCTTGATATTGTTTTTCGCGAGAAGAAATCTCACTAGCAAATTCTTTATCTCTAACTTGTTTAACAATAGCTAAATAATCTGTCTCTTGAATCTGAAAGACAGTACCACAATGTGGACATTTAATCTCGTTCATACTATTCCCTCCTAATTCATTGTACCAAAGAACAAAATGAAAGACTAGCGAGAAACTAATTATAGATGTAAAAATTTTTTGTTGGTAAAATAATGACTATGCCATGCTTGTCTAACAGAATAAATTTTTAATTGTAAAGCTATCATTTTATGCTATAATAATAGTAGTTTTTGTCCTCGTAGCTCAGTAGGATAGAGCAATCGCCTCCTAAGCGATAGGTCGTTGGTTCGATTCCAATCGGGGACGCCATTTATAATTTCATAACACGTTAAGTCCCACAGAGTGTGGGACTTTATCAGTAAATAAAAGATCAGAGTTTTTATCAAAAATTCTGATCTTTTCTACTAACTAACGTAAATAATTTAACAAAATAATAAACATAAACGAAACTGATGTAGACAGTTGTTTACGTAAAACATAAGTTTTTTCATAAACCGCAACAATATCATCAACTAAATCTACTATCCAGCTTTCAAAATATTTAGGAATTCGTAAATTAACCGGAAACATATGAGTTCTAATGATGTCTTTTTCCAAATCAGAAAGCTCGAAATAACGGCAGGCATTTTCTAAAGCATACTGTGGATGCTTGACTAAAACACTAGTTCTTGTCTTTTTATCAATTCCTTCGTTATCCTCAAAGAAAAAATCATGTAATAAAGCTGCTCGCGCCACACGATCATAGTCTAAGCGAAAAAACTTACTTATTCGATATGACCAAAAAGAAACTCTCACGCAATGATCATAACGATTATTGCCATGATGAGTAATAGAAGCCAAACGCTGAAACTCTTGGTGTTCCAATATATCTCGAACAATATATAGATACTCTCGATCGGTAATCTGTCGATTCATCTACTGCCACCCCTAATATAAATATTACATTAAAATAAATAGTATCACATTTTTATTGCTTTTTCAATGAAAAAGGAGAAATAAATCCCCAAATCTGTTACAGTTCAGATAGAACATGACAAAAATTAGGTAGAACTATCAAGTTCTATCTATTTTTATGCCTTAACTGTTTTATTACTAAAAACCTCTTTTAAAGAAGAATTTAATGACTTTTTATTTTTAGAACATGTAGATGT
>CASFOW010000038.1 GCA_949296705.1 uncultured bacterium | reverse complement strand
TGGTCTAATAGTTTTAGATCTATGTCATCTCAAATGGTATTAAAACAAAAAAAGAAAGGAAAAAAAAGGAAAATGGTTTTAGATCTATGTCATCTCAAATGGTATTAAAACCTTTGCTATTGTATTTTTTGATTAAATCTCGTTTTAGATCTATGTCATCTCAAATGGTATTAAAACAATTTTATAAAAGTAGTGAATGGAAACTCCGTTTTAGATCTATGTCATCTCAAATGGTATTAAAACGAAAATTTGTATGTACTGATATTGAAAAAAGTTTTAGATCTATGTCATCTCAAATGGTATTAAAACATATGTTGAATGTTGATAAGTATATACTTTGTTTTAGATCTATGTCATCTCAAATGGTATTAAAACAGTAAGCACGTCGATAATTTGGTTTCGTTTGTTTTAGATCTATGTCATCTCAAATGGTATTAAAACACAACAGATTATAATTTGGCAGGTAGTAGCGTTTTAGATCTATGTCATCTCAAATGGTATTAAAACGGAATGATTGGTGCGGTCAAATTCAATGTGTTTTAGATCTATGTCATCTCAAATGGTATTAAAACTATTTTTCCATAAAAAAACACCCCCTTACAGTTTTAGATCTATGTCATCTCAAATGGTATTAAAACAAGATACTAGAAAGAAAATTAACGGCTATCGTTTTAGATCTATGTCATCTCAAATGGTATTAAAACATCAAAGAATAAATTCATACAAATTATTAAGTTTTAGATCTATGTCATCTCAAATGGTATTAAAACTATATATGATAAAAACGGTAACTACATTGAGTTTTAGATCTATGTCATCTCAAATGGTATTAAAACGATTTACGATAAAAATGGCAACTATGTTGAGTTTTAGATCTATGTCATCTCAAATGGTATTAAAAATATAATTAGAAGGTGGAATAAATGAAAGAAAAAATATTAGCAGCTGAGGCAGTTGATGATTTGATGGACATTGAATCAGACGTAATTGAAAAGTTTAGGAATGCTTTTTACAATGAGTTATTAGAAGATGATGCTGTTAAACAACATATATGTAAAATTTTTGGCATTTCAGAAAATGCAATCCAGAATGCATTAATGATAAATGGCTACCAACCAATAGATTATGATGATGAACAATAAATTATATCTATTTAAAATGTTTGATTTTGTGTTATAATTATTTTACTGAAACCTTATAAAGAGTAGTGGAGGGACTGGCCCTGTGAAACTACAGCAACCTATTGAGTTAGGTGCTAAAGCCGTACGATGAGGAGCTTTGAACAAGTTCCTATGAACTTGTTTTTTTCTTTATTTCGTTTCAGTAATATGAAAGGAGATAAGAAAAATGAGATTATATTCAAATGAAATTGTATTTCGTGGACATCCAGATAAAGTCTGCGATCAAATTAGTGATGCATTATTAGATGCATATTTAAAACAAGATGAAAATGCAAGATGTGGAATCGAGGTAATGGGAGGTAAAGGAAAAATCTTTGTTACTGGTGAAGTTACATCAGTTGCTAAAGTCGATGTAGAACGTGTTGTAAGAAGAGTTCTACGTGATATTGGTTATTTAAGTGATTATGAAATTATCAATAATTTAGGATGTCAGAGTCCAGATATTGCACTAGGTACTAATGACGAAGTTGGTGGAGCAGGGGATCAAGGAATGATGTTTGGTTATGCGTGCGATGATACCGAAGAGCTATTACCTACTGCTATGGTCATTTTACAGAAACTTAGTAGGTGGTACGATGAAAAAAGAAAAGAGTGCCCTTACTTAGGATCTGATGGCAAAGCACAAATTACTGGCGAGTATGATGAGAATTGGAAGTTGAAAAAGATTCGTTATTTTACCATTTCTTACCAAAATGATGAATGTCATAGGGAAGAGTTAGATCAGATGATTCGAGATGAATGTTTAAAGATTTGTAATTATTACCAAATTTTGGTAGAAAAATTTTTGATTAATCCGACTGGAAGGTTTCTAATCGGTGGATTTGAAGGGGATGCCGGTCTTACGGGTAGAAAGATTGTAGTAGATAGTTATCAATCTTTTGCAAAAGTTGGTGGCGGTGCTTTTAGTGGCAAAGATCCAACTAAAGTAGATAGAAGTGGTGCTTATAAAGCAAGGGAGATTGCCAAACGATATTTAAGAAAATATCATTTGCATTGGTGTAGTGTACAATTGAGTTACGCGATTGGTATTTCAAAGCCTCTTGCTATTTATATTGATAGTGATAAAGGTAATATTGAAGTGGATGAATCTTTGTATTTAGAATGTACTCCTCAAAATATCATTAAAGATTTAGATTTGCATCATGTTTGTTATGAAGAATTGGCAAAATTTGGTAATTTTGTTGACTAGTATGATATAATTTGGATAGGTGATGTACATGCTTTGTGTGGTTGCAGCTTTTATTGAAAGAGATGATCATATTTTAATTGCTAGACGTTCTACAGGAGATCCTAATGTTTTAGGAAAATGGGAATTTCCTGGAGGTAAAGTAGAACCTGGAGAAACAGAGGCACATGCGATTGAAAGAGAAATTTTTGAAGAGTTCGGTGTTTCTGTTCAATCAGAAAAATATTTAACCAATTCAGTGTTTGAATATCCAAATCGTACAGTTGATATTCATCTATATCAATGTCGATATATTTCTGGTGAATTTCAACTTCACGATCATTCAGAATCTAGATGGGTTTCAAAAGAAGAATTATTACAATATGATTTGGCTCCTGCCGATATTCCTTTAGCAAAATATGTTTTAGAAGATAGTCATTCATTGCAAATTTCTGATTTAGTTGTTGGCAATAAGTATAATAACAAACAAATTGCTACTGCTTTTAAGTGCTCATCGATGGGCGGTATGAGACGAAGCAAGAAGACTAATTCCTTGGTACTAATTGCTAAGCATAACAATCCATTGTATGATGATCAATGGACCGAAGATGGTATTTTAAACTATACCGGTATGGGTACAGTTGGAGATCAAACATTAGAAGGAAATCAAAATATTACGCTTGCGACATCTAAGGAATCTGGTATTCATGTTTATTTATTTGAGTCTTATCAAGATAATCAATATTATTTTGATGGAGAAGTAGAGCTTGTAGGAGATGTTTATACTACAAATGAATTAGATCAAAATCAAAACATGAGAACTGTTTTTAAGTTCCCATTGCGTCTTAAAAATCCTAATTCCAAACTGTTAATTGATATTCAAGATGTTAAGAATAGTGAGAAAGAAAAAAGAAAATCTATTCGTAAATTTTCCCAAAAAGAAATGAAAGAAAAAATTAAATCGATTGTTTCTTCTGGTTCTTTTCGGGAAGTAAAAGCAATATATCGTGAGAGAAATTCTATGATTTCAGAATATACTAAGAAACGTGCAAATGGTGTTTGTGATTTATGTGGGAAACCAGCACCATTTAAGGATAAGAATGGTAATCCATATTTGGAAGAACATCATGTTGTAACGTTAGCATCTGGTGGGCCTGATAAGATCTATAACACAGTTGCGATTTGTCCAAACTGTCATAGAAGAATTCATGTGTTAAATAGAAAATCAGATATCGACAAATTACAAAAGGTGATTTTGAAATATCTTTTAGATGATCATGATATTGAAAATATAGAAAATTTTAAAAAACTATTTAGTAAATAGCATTAACATTCGTGTGAAAAGTTCAAAAATGGAAGTGATATAAATTGGCAAAAAATGGTAAAAGTGCCGAAGCTAAAACATGTACTATTTTAATTATGATTCTCTTTTTTGGAATTTATTTGATTTATAAAATAATTCAATGGATTATCCGATTTATGGTAAAATTTACCAAATAAAAAGCACATTTTTGTGCTTTTTTGGTGTTAACAACCGCAGTTGCCTCTGTTATTTCCTGTGCAGAAGAAGATTAGGAAAATAACAATGATAATTGCCCAAACCCAGCCTGAACCGAATCCGGAATTATCGTTACTATTTGGCATGCAAACTGGATAACCACATCCGTACATCATAGCTAACACTCCTTTCATTATATTATATTGTTCTTGATTAATTTGGTCCCAACTTGTAAAAATTAATTAATCATCAAAAAAGCTTGACTTAATAACGCAATTGCGTTATTATATAATTGCTTTTTAAAAGCAAATTGTAAT
Organism: uncultured bacterium; assembly: GCA_949296705.1. Classification (GTDB taxonomy): domain Bacteria; phylum Bacillota_I; class Bacilli_A; order RF39; family UBA660; genus Alloscybalousia. Next base: position 2,572 of record CASFOW010000038.1, on the reverse strand, counting down.
TCCTATTGATTTTATGAAATCAATTAGGCAAAGAAGGAGGAAAAGATATGATTACAAAAACTTTTAAAGTAAAAGCAAATACTTTTCGAAAATTGGATGATCCTTTTGAAAATGGAAAATCTAGGAAATATGTTTTCTATGTTAAGACTTCTGATATACCAGAAGGAATACCGATGAATACAAATCCACGGGAACAAAAATTGAATTCGCAGGTTGCGAGAGCAATTGAAGATTCTTTATGTAGTAATGATGGATATTTTCATCTAAAAAATCGTGGTGTTGTAGTTTCTGCTGGAAAGGTAACATATAACAACTTAAAGGAGGAAGTAACACTAGAATTTGATGATACTAGTCTTCATGGTAATATTGATGGTGGTCACACTTATAAAATATTATGTGAACATAAAGATGATAAATTAGAACAGTATGTTCAATTTGAAGTAATGACTGGTATTGAAGATATTATTGAAGATTTGGCTCGCGCAAGAAATACATCTGTTCAAGTGGATGAGAAGTCTATGGCAGAACTTGCCAAAAAATTCGATCCTATCAAAGAAGGATTAGAAGGAATGCCATTTTATAATCGAATTGCTTTTAAGCAAAATCAAACTTCTTTTGATTCCGAAAATGGCAAAAGTTTAAAGATGATAGATGCTAGAGAAATTGTTGCAATTATAAATATGTTTGATATTAGTAAATTTGATGATGTTAAACATCCAACGCAAGCTTATTCTTCAAAACAAAAGATGTTGGATTTGTATTTGCAAGATCCAGAACATTATAGAAAGTTTATTAACATTGCACCTGATATCTTTGATCTTTACGATGAAATTGAATGTACTTTTGCAGAAACGTATAATTCTGTTGGTGGAAGATATGGTAGAAAAAAATACTCTGGTTATAAAGATGGGAAAATTGTAGGGAAAAGTAAATTTTTTCAAAAGGATTTATACTATAAAGTTCCTGATGGATTTTTATATCCTGTCGTTGCTGCATTTAGAACATTAGTCGTTGAAAATCCAGAAACAGGGAAATATGAATGGCGTGATAACAAAGATCCAATCGAGATATGGAATCAATGCAAAAATGAATTGGTTAGTAAATTGATGAACTTTGCATTGGCTATTGGTGATAATCCAAATGCCGTCGGAAAAGATTCTAATATTTGGGACTTAGCTTATATGACACTTGTTATACAAAAATAAATAGGAGGAGATATTATGGGGTGGTCAATTAAAGTTCGTTTAAAAGAAATATTAGAGAAAAAAAATATTAAACAGAAAGAACTCGCTGAATTAACACATATTAGAGAATCAACCATAAGTGATATTTGTCGTGGTACTAGAACAGTTATGAACTTTGATCATATTGCTAGAATAGCAGAAGCATTGAATATTACTGATATCGGTGATATTATAGAGTTAAAAACTAAATAGTTTGCATTTTTCTAATCGATGTGTTATAATAGTATTATCGTTAATGAAAGAAATGGAGAAGTGTTCTTTTATGGGATGCTTCTTTTTTTTTCGCCTTTCCATTTCTATTTGACATTTTTTACAAAATGTGATATAATTTAGAAACTTTCTTATAAGAAACGGTTCTTATCAAAAAAGAAAGAATGGAAGGGGATTTTGATATGAAAGGAAATGTTAAACAAGTTATGGATAATCAATTACAACCAGAAGAATTATTAGAGCAGTTAAATCGTGGAGTAAATCCCACATTAAAAATAATGCAGGACGATATGATTCGCATTTTAACCGATTTTTATCGTGATTTAAATGTTGCGACGGATTCAAATTGTTCCGCTATCGAAAGAGAACGTGCACAGGCGTTTGCTAACAGTTCTTATAGTAAATTGCATTCTATTTTGGATGTAGTATCTTCTATGTTACCAGCAACACATACTCAAAATACAACTCATCCAAATAGAGAACCATTACCAGCCGTGCTTCTACCAGTGGATGAACAAGGAGAATCAGTTCTTACAATTATGGATGAAACGCGTGCATTGCCATTGACAAATCAAAAATCAAAGGTAGATGGTTACGTTGAAATTAATGCAGATATGTATTATGCATTTTATGCTATTAAGATTCGTGAACTATTAAAGAAAGATGATGCTATGAGAAATCGTCAATTAGGAAATCGACTTTTGACACAAGAAGATTTTGTGACGTTTACAAAACATTATTCATTGATGGATCAAATTGCACGTTTACAAACAAGTGAGTCATATGTATCTAGTTCTAATGAACAAGAAAGAGTACCACAAAAAACAATCGGTAGTAAAGTTGGATAGAAACCATTCAGGTTTCTTTTTTTTTGACCTTTTCATTTTTTTACACATTTTTCGCACAAAAATTACACAAATTTTTAGTATCATGGATAGTGTAAGGAAGGTGATAGAAGAATTATAGAAAGAAAAGACATGAAGTAAATACATAATTAAAATTTATTTATATAAAGGAGATGCAAAACTATCATTCAATTAAAACTAGTTGGTTCTGATTCTAAAAATGGAATCAAAATCATGAAAACTCTCAAAAAACTCGAAAGAGAACTCAATTGT
>CASFOW010000037.1 GCA_949296705.1 uncultured bacterium | reverse complement strand
AGAAGGAGGTATTCCTCTATATTGTAAGGGATTTAGTGGAAACTTTGTTGTAAACTATGAACTATATGAAGATACTACTCATACAAAGAATTATATTGAAGGGGATTGGGTAAGATATGTCTATGGAACTTATAGTAGTAGTAATCCCTACAATATTGAAATCGATCACTATGAATATACCAAAGATTTATTAAACTGGATTGAATTAAATCCAAGTAATCAAGAATATCAAAATCATAATGGAAATATTTATGTCCGAGCAGTTGATCAAGCTAACAATGTAAGTAATATGAATAATCATATTGTAAGAGCAGATTCTAAAGGACCAGTATTTAGTTTAGTTAGTGATGAACATGCTATTCTTGATGGCAATCAGATTGAAGTAGAAATCAGTAATGTAACTGATAGTGGAATTGGAGTCGATAAAACAGACGCGATATATTCTTTTGATGGCGGGGCTAGTTGGGTAAAAGATACCAGTAAAATTTATGCAATTAGTACAGATACTGAAATCCAAGTAAAAGATAAACTAGGAAATATTACTGCTAATCCAATACAAACGATATATGCTTGTAGTAGTGGTGATGGAGATGCGACAGCTTCTCAAATATTAAGTGGCAAGACAGCCTGGGTAAAAGGACAAAAAGTAACGGGAACAATGCCTAACCGAGGAAATTTAAATTGGGAACCAAGTAATGGTACCACTTATACTGTTCCGGCTGGATATTATAGTGGTGGAACTTTGGATAGCACTTCTGCGTATGATAATGGTTATAATGAAGGGTATGAACAGGGTATTAACGCCAATACTGGAAAATATACATTGGTTGATTTAGGGACTGGTTCATCATTTGATGTAAAAAGTGTATATGCCGATTATTCGAGTTTAACTAATGATAACTTTATTGTAAAAGTAGAAAATATTTCTGTTAGTGGTCAAGGAACAAATAATGATAATGACAATTCCTCTTATAGTGGCTCTTTTAGTGTTACACCGACACTTTCTTATGACTCTTCTACCGGTATTTTAAGTTTAGGTAATCTAAGTAGAAGGAGATCTTATAAAACTTGGGGCAATACCGGAACGATTATTACAGCTACCGCTACAGTTAGAGTTTATTTAATATATTAATTTTATTGTTTATCTCCCAGCAGTAATACAATAGTAGAATCCTGAGGAACACGCTCAGCACTTGCAGGCGATTGATAAACAACATACTCACCAGTACCAACATATTCTATATGGAAATTGGTGAGTTCTTTTTTTGCGTCTTTTACCGTTTTACCTACCACATTAGGTACTTCATAATATATTTTGTCTTCCCAAGTATAGTCCTTAATTAATTGACCTTCCTGTTTAGGAATATCTAGTGCTTCGATGATATCAAGTAAAATTCGTCTAGCAATTGGTGTTGTCGTATAACTAGAAAGTAAAGCTGTATTTTTAGGGTTATCAATCGCAATATATAAAACAGCCTGCGGATCATTAGCAGGGACAACTGCCATGAAGCTCATAATATAATTGTTGACTAGGTATCTACCATTTTCTACTTTTTGCGCAGTACCCGTTTTTCCGCCGACTCGGTAACCATCAATATAAGCTGCTTTTCCACCACCTAAAGCAACTACACTCTCTAGAGCATAACGCATTTTACTAGAAGTTTCTTCACTGATTGTTTTTCTTACTAATTTAGGTTCATTGGTTTCGATGACTGAGTTCGTTTCTGGTTCCATAAAACTCTTGACAATATATGGTTGATACAAATTGCCTCCGTTTACAATCGAAGATACCGCTGTTACTTGTTGAATAGGGGTAACGGATACGCCTTGTCCAAAGGCAGTTGTAGAAAGTTCCAAATCTCCCACTTGATCAAGCGAAAAGATAATTCCTTCTCCTTCACCATTTAAATCAATTCCTGTTTTTTCTCCAAAGCCAAACAAGTCGAGATAAGAGAATAATCTTTCTTTACCTAGCATCTGTCCTAATTTAACAAAACCGGGATTACAAGAATTTTGCAGTACCTGTAAATAAGTTTGATCGCCATGACCACCTGCTTTCCAACAACCAATTCTAGCTCCACTTACAGTAACGCTTCCAGAATCATAGAAGTGATCATTTTCCATATCGATAATATTTTCCTCTAGTGCTGCCGCAAAAGTCGCAATTTTAAACGTGGAACCAGGCTCATAGGATGCCCAAATAGGTAAATTTCGACTGAGTGTTTCCATATCATAATCCAAATAATTATTTGGATCATAGTTTGGTCTAGAAGCCATACCGAGAATTTCTCCAGTATTTGGATCCATGACAATCGCAAGAGCCATATCCGGGTTAAATGCTTTAACAGCATTATCTAACTCTCGCTCTAGAGACATTTGAATATTATAGTCAATCGTTAATTGAATATTCATTCCATCTGTTGGTTCTAAATAAACATCAGATAAATTTAGCTTGTTTCCTTTCGCATCAGAAAAATACTTAATCGCACCAGCTTCACCAGTTAAATACTCATCATATTCCAACTCTAATCCGGATAACCCTTGATTATCAATCCCAACATAACCGAGAACATGAGATAGGGTAGTGCCATAGGGATAATACCGTTTTGATTCTTTAACTAAATAAACCCCAGGTAATTCTAATTCGCTGATTTGATCGGCAATCTCATAAGAGAGCCTTCTTCCTTCTGGGTGTACTCGTTCGATAGATGTTTCTTTTTTGACATGTTTATCCATTTCTTCTTTAGCCACCCCTAAAATATCGGCTAGTTTTTGACTAGTATCATCTTTATCTTTAATTTGATTGGGAATTAATACAAGGGAAGTTGTCGTTAGATTATCAGCTAATACGACACCATTTCGATCAAGAATCAACCCTCGATTAGCTTCAATAGGTAAGTCTCTACTCCATAAATCACTTGCTAAACTAGATAGTTTTTGATAATCAAATACTTGAATATAAAATACCCGTAACACGATAAAAACAAATAATAAAATAATGATTAAAAAAGTAACTTTGATTCTAGAATCTATTTTTTTTACAAACATAAGCTTCACCTATACCAGTCTATGTAAATAATTTAAAAAAAAGAAGGGAAAACCTATTGTCTTTTCTTATTAAGTATGTTATTCTGAAAATATAATTGTACTATTACAAGTAGTACAATCATTAAATAGAATAGAGAGAAATATAAGGAGGCATTGATTTATTATCGCTAGAGAAAAATACAATTCTCTCTTGTTACTAGCGATATCAATCATTTATTGAAATATGATCGAGATAAAAGGAGTATCGAAAAGATACGACAAAGACGATGTACTTTATAACTTAAATTGTACGATTAAGGAAAACTGTATCTACGGTTTGGTCGGAGCTAATGGAAGTGGAAAGAGTACATTATTACGGCTAATCAACGGTATTTTAATCCCAGATAAAGGAAGTATCAAAATTGGGAAAGAAAAAACTTTTGACAATGAAAAAGTCAAACAAAATATGGTATTTATTCCCGATGATTTATACTTTTATCCCTCTTATACATTACTAGATATGGCCAAATTCTATCAAGCGATGTATAAAAAGTTCGATATGGATTATTTAAAAAAATTAGCTGGACATCTTCACTTGGCACTAAATCAAAAACTAAGCGGTTTCTCAAAAGGCATGAAACGACAATGTGCACTGATTTTAGCTTTGGCGACTAGAAGTAAATATATGTTTTTTGATGAAACTTTTGACGGAATTGATCCAGTTGTTAGAAATTTCTTTAAAAAGGCAATGGCGAGACAAATGGAAGAAGATAAAACAACGATTATCATGACTAGCCATAACTTACGAGAGCTTGAAGATATCTGTGATAATTTAGGTCTTCTTTATGATGGGGGAATTCTTTTTGAAAGTGATATTGATTCAATTAAAACTAATATGTTTAAAGTCCAAATTTCTCTAAAGAAAGACTTTGATAAAGAGGATTTTAAAGATCTAGAAGTATTAAACTTTAAAAAAGTGGGTAGTATTGCGACATTAATTATTAAAGATGAAAAACAAGAAAGTAGAAATATCTTAGAAAAGATGAATCCAATTATCTTGGATTATTTACCTCTAACATTAGAGGAAGTATTTATCTATGAAATGGAGGCGTTAGGTTATGCATTTGAAGAATTACTTTAATAAAAAGTATGCTTTTCAAAATATCAAAAAGTCTAAAGGAGTGCTTGCTTTCTTTCTAAGTGTTATTCCTATCTTTAATACATTATTGTTATTTAGTATAGCTTCAGGTAGTAGCGAACCACTAGATCTAACTATGATATCTTTTCTGACCATTATTGGAGCGTATATTATTCCGTTTGTAGTATCTCTTTGTTTGTTTGGTTATATATTTAAAAAGAAAAGTGTCGACTTTACCTGCTCAATGCCGATATCTAGAAAGACAATTTTTATTACGAATACAATTACTGGTATTCTTTTATTAGCAGGAATGCTATTGATTAATGCCTTGTTCATCACATTAATAGGACTAGTAACTTCTAGTGTCATTCCGTTTATGATGATATTAGATTACTTGCTAGTTTGGATCATCACTTATATTTTTGTTTTTATTCTATTCAATGTAGGAATTTCTTTCGTTGGAAATAGTATCACTGCTTTAATCGTTTCATTAATTTTGTTTTTTGTAGCTCCATATCTTGTAGAATATATAACTGGGGATAATACTTTATCGCCTATTAATTATTACGCCGATAACACACTTCAAATAGAATGTAAGGACGATGCCTGCCTACCAGAAAATTATGAATGTTATGGAGATATCGCTTGCTTACATGATGTAGAGAATCATCGTTATAATGTCTATAACACGCAAATTATTCATCCTACAAATTATCCTCTCCCTTATAATATGATTAAAAATGTAATTACTTACCCTCATAAGTTGGTTTTATATAACCCGATTTCATTGATAAAAATGGCAATCGGAATCATCGTTGGTTTTATTATTGGCTATATTTTATTTCTTCATCGTAAGATGGAGAACAATGAAACTTCATTCAAAAGTGAAAAATTACATGTTTTAGTTAAAGGCTTATTAATCACCCCAGTATTATTCTTAATTTATCGTGCTTTTCGTGAACACGTAGATATGTTGGCGGTTCTTATATTTGCCATTATCCTCATTGGCTATTATTATTTGTATGACTTAGTGACAAGAAAAAGCATCGGCAATTTTCTCCGTACTTCTAGAAATTTAGTTTGTACCGTTGCCGTGGTATTCGTAATTGCTTTCTTAATTGACGAAGTGAAAAATGAAGAAATATTCCTATTAGAAAGTGACAAAATTGACTATATTGAATTTAAAGATATGGATCTATCGATGAGCGCAAGTCAATACCCTAAAATTAATGATCAAGAATTAATCAATGAGATAGTAAAGCAAACAATAACAAAATATCCGGATTATGGTAGTGATTCTTCTAGAACAGGAATTGTAGTAAAAATGGACAGTGGGAAAGAAATTGAATACACCATGGTGGTTCCTGATGCGATATATAATGATTTGGTAGAGAAAATTAAAAATAGTAAGGATTATGATCAATTTAAAGATTTAGAACAAAATCATTTATTTGCTTATCGTTTTGGTAATATAAGACATCCTCGTAAAGCAGATGATAAGATAAAGAAAATAATGCAAGAAGCATTCGACAATGCGATTAACCATCAATTAAATGAAGCTAGTAAATATAGTACCATTACTTTCTTCTATTACTATGATCAAGGAAATGTTTATACGTATCACCTACCAAGTAATGCAAGTCCTGAATTGGAAGCAATTTTAGAAGAAGAAATAACTGCCAAAAATAAAAAAATGGCGGAAAATCTAGAGAAAAAAGAGTTCACAGATACAACTCCATATTTGAACAGTTCTGGAAATTTTCTACTAGAAGATAGCCAGTACCTAGTGAATACCATGCAAGATGAGATTAAGTCATTTATTCGAAAGTATAGTGATGATAAATTTGATACCGAGAAAGACTATATTGTGTTTGATTACTATATAGGAGCAGAGAATGCTTTCACCACAAATCGAGTTTCAGAGTTCCTTGCACTATTAGAAGAAAAAAGAGAATCTTTAAAAGGGGATAAAGATTACGAAGAGTGGTTAAAACAAAATCAGATTATTTTAGAAGACACAAGCGAAGTAGAGGCAGAAACTGATGTTGTTGATTAATTTAGATTATCAAACAAGAGTTCCCATCTATGAACAAATTGTTCGCGAAATCGAACGTTATGTAGCGTTAGGAATATTGAAGCCAAAAGATCAAATTCCTTCGATCCGAGAACTAGCTGGACAATTAGGGGTCAATCCGAATACTGTAAAAAAAGCTTATGATCTACTAGAAAGTAAGCAAGTCATTACAACGATTTCGACCAAAGGAACATTTATTCGAGAATCCATATCTAATGTAATCGAGGAAAAGAAAAATTCACTTTTAGAAGAAATAACCGAAAGATTCCAAGAATTAGAAAAGTTAGGAATGACGGAAGAAGAAATCATTCGTAGAATAAAAAAATCGTGAGATAATTTTTCACGATTTTTTTACAAATATGTTGAAAATATAATAATTTTACTTACTTATCTGCCAAATATTTTTGAAGATTGTCCTTCAAATTACGTGATAGTAGACTCAAGTATTAGTTTTATTGCACGCTATTTAGAAGTATTTTGGTGCCATGCAATACCTTCGCTGATAAAGTCTTTATCCTCCAATGAGTTATATGAATAAGTATTTCTACCAACAGCATATTTTCTTAACCCTTCAGCAACCTTTGAATTAGTTTCTTTTTGAATCATTTCTTCTATTTGCTCTTGAGATAATGGAGGAATAACAATTTCCTGAGGATAGGGATCACCGCCTATAGGAATCATATCACTCAATCCATGCTCTTGATTTAGAGGAATAGTAGCACTGTATTTAATTCCTGTTTCTTTATCTTCTACTAGTTTTCTTGCTGTATCTAGCTTTTCTCTAAGATATAGTTCACTGAGAACATACATGTCCCGAAACTGTCCAAAATCAAAAGCTTGTCTTGGAATATAAAGCACAGAGTCTATAGGTACATGTTCAAAATCATTGTCTAATAATGCACTCGGAAACCATTTCATTTCTTTTCTTACACTTATGCCATCACTTGAAAAAATTTCTCTGCTAGCACTAGTTCTATTATTGCATCTATTGGGACTACACTCTTTATTATCTACTCGAGAACTATTTTCTGTTAAAGTAACAGAACCAGTTGATTTATCCATAGTTGCGACATTTTCTAAGACGAATTTCTCTTTGGCATATTGCCCATCTATGCTCATTTTATCATCCTCTTTGCAGCTAATATATATAAGGACTTCCGGTTTAGGACTCGAAATACTTACTGACCATTTCTTTCCCTCTGTTGGTTTCTGATAATCAAAGGAAATTTTTCCTTCTTCTTCATGGACACTTAAAAATTTTGCATCTCCAATATGCGAATACATTTCGAGAAGCATATTGTAAATTGAGTAATAGATATGATATACTGCTTTTTCATAGGCAGGATTTTCTTTGAAGTTTGGATCAATTCCTAAATTAGATATTTTTTCATTGAAGTTTTCTATTAATTCTAGACCATTATAATACATTTTATAACCTCCTCGTATATTAATCGTAGACTAAAATTTAACTATTTTACTTCGTTCGTTTTTAGCCACTTCCTTTCTATTGAAAGCTACTTCTGTTCCATATTTGATGAATCATTGGGAAACCGAGCTTTATATTTTCATTATAATCATTTTCGTTTTTCTTGTCTACATTTTCTTTTGCTTTGACAGCAAAGACTTTACTTCGCTAAACTATAAACTTGATTTAGTTATTTAGTTTGGATGTGGGTCAATGAACTTATGTGAAACACTAGCGATCAATTTAAAATATTATCGAAAGAAGTATAACTTATCACAAGAGAAATTTGCAGAAATATTGGGTACAACGTTATCTTATTTAAATCAAATAGAAAATAATAAAGTAGATGTGAAGTCATCTACTATCGATAAGTTTACTCAAAATATAAATCGCTATGATAAAAAAGCACATCTTCAATCCGAGGATTTAGTAAAATTTAATAAAAATCATATTACGAATTTTACAAGAATTGATGAAAGAAAAAAGAAATAAACAGGCAATTAATTTTAAACTACCTGTTTATTTTTTCTATTTAATGTCACTTAGTAATATTTAACGGTATCTCAATACTTGTTACAAAGATATTATTTATATCGTTATTAGTTATATTATTAAAATGCTAATATAAGTAACAAGAATACTTTATTCACTAGCTATACGAATATTTATATTATAAACTCTTATATCATCTTCTTAAGGATTTAATGTGTCTTTCTATATTTTTTTTATCTTCATTATCTAAAAAGGATGTTTGATATATTTTGGGATAATATTCAGCACCATCTGGTTTGAATTTCGTTTTATCAAATAACTTAGATTGAGTAGTACAACAGTAATAAAGTTTATTGTTAATAACAGCGCCTAACCAACAGTGAGGACCCATAGGGGACATACCATTTAAAGTAATTGCATCTACTTGCATATCCCAATTATTTAATAAAATTCTAAATAATCTTGCTTGTCCTTCACAAACACCTTTTCTTCTTACGTATGTTCCATACGGTTTAGATTCCCAATTTTCTTCAGAGCGCTTCAAGTGTTGTAAGCCATCTGCTCCAATAAATGTTTGCTCGTGGGCAAAGCTTATATTTAATTTATCTCTATCACGAATAAAATGATAGGTTAACCATACTTTATCAAAATCTGTTAGTTTATCAAAGTCATACTGCCTTTCTAAACCATCGACATAATGTCTGACTACATATTTTAATTTATCTGTTTCTTCCAAAACTTTCGGCTTTATTCTATCTTTTAGCCTACATAAAGTATAATCACTTTGCCATAAGAGTTTTTCTTCTGGTAATAGTATTTTTCCCCTTGCTTTTTCAAGTCTTAAATCTTTAACTTCATTTGGATATCTATCAACTGTCATTTCTAAAAACGATACGTTATCGTGTTTCCAATTTATTCTGTCCATTATAGTGTTATATAAAGGAAAAGTGGATTCGGACAATTTAAATTTAATCTCTTTAATTTTTAAGTTTTGAATACTTTTTAAAAAAGCTAGTCTTAATGATACATCTTCATCACAAGATATTATACCCTCATCATAAATAGTAGCTATTACTGGTATAGAGTGAATACTAACATTTCTTATCTCACTTAAATATTTTGCAAAATTATCAAAGGATATTTTAAAATACACCTCCTGTCTTGGCGGAAGTGGCGGAATAGAACTTTGTATGCCATTATGTCTTGGTGGAAGTGGTGCAATTACCCGAATATCTAAAATACCTTTATTAATTATATGATTATATTTGTCCATATTAATTTTCCCCCCCTAGGAAATCATATCGTATATACAATAGAATTATAGCTGTGCATGTAACAAATTGTTTCACAAATGCTGTAGATTATAACACAGCTAATAGAAGTTGTCAAAATTAGTCATTGATCGTTGTTCAAATTTCGATAATAAAGACTTTACTTTCGCTAAACTAAAAACTTGATTTAATTATTTAATAGGGAGGTGATCAATAATTTATGTGAAACACTAGCGATCAATTTAAAATATTATCGAAAGAAGTATAACTTATCACAAGAGAAATTTGCAGAAATATTGGGTACAACTTTATCTTGTTTAAATCAATAGAAAATAATAAAGTGGAGGTGAACTCATCTACTATTGATAAGTTTATTCAAAATATAAATCGCTATGATAAAAAAAGCGCATCTTCAGGATTTAGTAAAATTTAATAAAGAGCATACTACGAATTTTACAAGAATTGCCGAAAGAAAAAAAGAATTAAACAGGTAATTTCTTTTGAACCACCTGTTTATTTTTTTGCTTAATGACGCCTAGAAATATTTAAAAGTATCCCAATACTAATCAAACTAATCAATAAGCTACTGCCTCCATAAGATAAGAAGGAAAGAGTAACACCCATAACTTTTCTCGTACAACTTATTTTGTGTAGGTTATATTATCTAATTACTGAACAATAAATATAACATAATTTTATAACTGTTTCTATGATTGAATCGTAAAAAATAGATGCCAATATTATCAGTATCTATTTCTATATGAATGATATATTTCTTTATTAATCCATTCCTTTATAAAAATTGTTTTTTTGATATTTAATGATTTGGGTAATACCTAAACTAACATAATAGTATAAGGAAAAACTAGAGGATTAATCTCTAGCATTTATTCTAAACTATTACTAATATCCATTTTTTGATATAGTACTCTTACAATAGTAATTAATTTTTTCTTTTCATTTATAGTATAAAAATATAAGGAAATTTTTAACTCTATAACTTCTATATTCATATTTTAATGCTTTTTTAAACTTGTATATAGAATTCCCATAAGGAAATTCCGTAATATAATCTAAACTATTTAGAAATAAATCTCGCAATTTTCTTGATGCTGTTATATTCTTCAAGTTATACGATATGTAATAAATAATATTATCAATATCTTTTTTAGCAATAGGCAAGAACTCTATTTTATATATAGCCATTTACCCTATGTTCTTATTCATACTATCTAAAATTTCTTCTTTAGAATATCTTTTAGAAGTATTACTCATTTCTAATTCTGCTTCTTGTAATTTTTCATAAGCCGTGTCATCAAAAGTTTTGGCGCGTACTTCAAATGGTAATTTTTGTTCTCTTAAAACGGCTTTGATGAACATATTAATTGCAGTTGATACATTCATACCAACATTATTGCAAAATTGTTCAAAGCATTTCTTATCGTTTGCATCAACGCGAACACTTAAATTTAATGTCTCCATATTATTCCTCCGTTTCTATACTAATTATATAGAAACTTTACACCGTTGTCAATATAGTGTATTACAATATAATATTGTGTACTACTTTTTGGCGTACTTACTGATTTATTTAATTTTGATAGTTAAAAAAACTAATGTGAGTGCTTATCAATAAAATAAGAATCGGTAAAAAGTTTTATTAAATTAGTTAATATCTCTGGTAGGTATAGTGAACAAAATTGTACTAAACAATTGATTATAAAGCTTCCTATTTTTTTGGGATAAAACTTTTCTTCATTCATAAGTACACTAATTTCCTTTTCTAGAAATATTCAACAGTATTCCAATACTAATCAAGCTGATCAATAAGCTACTACCTCCATAAGATAAGAAGGGAAGAGTAACACCGGTAACAGGAATTAGTCCAATAACTACCATCAGATTCATTACCGTTTGAATCATGATTTGAAATACCATGCCAAAGGCCAAATATTTTCCAAATGGGTTTTCGGTCTTTAGGGCAATGTCGATACCTCGCCATAAGACGGTAAGAAATAATCCCGCTACAATAATAACCCCTAAAACGCCAAATTCTTCACTGATAATAGAAAAAATAAAGTCCGTTTGTGGTTCTGGTAAATAGAATTGTTTTTGTCTAGAATTAAGGAATCCTTGCCCCAATAATCCACCTGGTCCTATTGCATATAGACTTTGAATAATTTGAAATCCGCTTCCTAAAGGATCACTCCACGGATTTAAAAATGAAGTGATTCGGTCCATTCGATAAGGGGCAATCGCAATTAAAGCAACAATTCCAACTACTCCAACCGCACCAAGCCCTAAAAAGAATTTCATATTAACCCCAGCTACAAATAACATAGCTAAGATACTAACGATGATAATCATTCCGGTTCCAAAATCGGGTTGTAACATGATAAGACCAAATACGAGAAATAATACGAGAAGAATAGGAATGACCCCCTTCTTAAAATCTCGTAAATATTTTTGATTATCGGCAAGATATTTAGCAGTAAAGATAATTAAGCCTAATTTCGCAAATTCACTAGGTTGTATTCCAAACGAACCAATTCCAAACCAACTCTGGCTTCCATTTCTAACGCTCCCAATTCCCGGAATTAGGACAAGCACTAATAGAAAAAGACAAACCAGTAAGATTGGATTTGTCTTTTTATAGTAGAACATATAATCAATTTTTGATACTGTAATCAGTAGAAAGATGCCTATTCCGATAAATAATGCCTGTTGTTTCACGTATTTAAAACTATCGTGAAACTTATATTCTGCCCAAATAGAAGAAGCAGAATAGATCATTATAAGTCCAAATAATATTAGAAGTAATATAGCGATAAAAAGAACAAAATCAAAACGTTTTTTCTTCATTTTATCACGAATCTCCTTTATTTATAACCAAACACCGAAGAATATTCCGGCCATCGCAAGAATTAATCCGATTACCCAAAATAGTTTAACGATATCTCTTTCTTCCCAACCAAGTTTTTCAAAGTGGTGGTGAAGGGGCGCCATCAAGAATAATTTTTTCTTAAACACGGTAATCCAAAATACCTGTAGGATGTCCGCTAATGTTTCAGCAATAAACACGCCAGCTACAACTGCTAAAGTAAGTTCACGGTGCGTTAAAATAGCAATCGCTCCCATCACACCGCCTAATGCCAAGCTTCCAGTATCTCCCATAAATATTTTAGCAGGATGAGTATTATAAACCAAAAAACCTAGTAGAGCACCAGTCAAGATAAAAGTAAAAATTCCCATATCTTCAAAACCAACTACCATACTAATTAAACTGAAAGCGATAAAAGCAATTGCTGATAAGCCACCCGCCAGTCCGTCTAGCCCATCCGCTAGATTGACCGCATTAGAAGCACCTACCAAGATGAAAAGAATAAATAACCCATATACCCAACCCATCTCGATATGAATGCCTAAAGTAGAAACCACCAGAGCAGTTTGACCACCATTTTTCATATACATATAGAAAAAGATTAAGGCAATAATAATTTGAGCAACTAGTTTTTGAAACTCCGTCAGTCCTTCATTACCCTTTCTCTTAATACTTAAGTAGTCATCTAGAAAACCGATAATCGCATAACCAATAAAGACAACTAATACAATCCCTAAATTAGAAGTATAACTCATCCGATCGGTTGCTAGCAAAAACAAAGTAGCAAGGAGTGTCGGAATGATAAAAATAAAACCACCCATCGTCGGTGTGCCTTCTTTTTTACGATGACTCTCTCCGACAAAAACACTAATTCGTTGTCCTACTTTCCATCGCTTCAAAGCGGGTACTAAGAATAAGCCGAGAATTACGGCGCCCAAAAAACCAATCATGATTGCGAACATGGATTTGGTTAATATTAACATAGTATCACTCCTATTTCTGATAATTAATTATACTACATAAACAAAATAATCGTTTTTGAATATTAAAAAATTATACAAAATTTTACACTCCATAAGCTCCTATTTCAGTATATGATAGTTTCTATTCTTTATACGTTAGAGTTTAATTCTTATTAAAAGCCAATAGGATAACGAAAAAGGTAAGTAAGAAAGAGAAGAATATGGTATAATCAAACAAGAAGGGATGAGTTAAATGAAGAAAAAAGTACTAATTATTGGTGGGGGAGTTGCTGGGTTAACTGCAGCAATAACGTTAAGGAAAAATAATCATGAAGTTTGGGTTTTAGAAAGAAATGATCGACCGTTAAAAAAACTTCTATTAACAGGAAATGGTAAATGTAATTATTGGAATCAAGATCAGGCAATTACTCACTATCATTCAACTACAGAAGAATTACTTCCTGAGTTAATTACTAGTACTAGACAACAAGCAGTAGTTGATTTTTTTGCTTCTATTGGTATTATACCCCGAATCAAGAATGGTTATTACTATCCTTTTTCTAATCAAGCATCTAGTGTAGTAGAGTCTCTTTATTTAAGTGCTAAAGAACAAGGAGTGAATTTTCTAACTAATCTATTGGTGGAAGAAGTAGTCTATCAGAATAATCAATTTATGGTTAATCCTAAAAAAGAAAAGCTAACAGGAGATACTTTAATTATCACGACTGGTTCAATGACTTATCCCAAAACAGGTTCAGATGGAATTGGTTATAAACTAGCTGAAGCATTTGGTCATTATATTGTTCCGGTAATGCCTGCACTAGTTCAATTAAAAATGAAAGAAAACGATTTAAAAGACTGGAAAGGAATTCGTTGCGATGTTCGGCTTGAGGCTTTGGTAAATGGCAAGGTAATTCAAGAAGAAAGTGGAGAATTACAATTAACGGAATATGGAATTAGTGGAATATGTACCTTAAATATTAGTAGTAAACTAGCCCGAAGTTTAGCAGCAGGAGATAAGGTTGAAGTGGCGATTCATTTTCTTCCTTGGCTTTTTACTAAACAAGAAGTAAGGATGTATTTAGAAAACCGTGCTTGTCTTTTTCCAAACCGAACATTAGAAGAATTACTAGAGACGATATTACCCTATAAGTTAGTTCACGTTTTATTTAATCATTATAAAGTGGACTTCAAAAAGAAATGGCACACTCTTCATCAGCAAGAACAAGATACAGTTAGTCGCTTCTTATTTTGTCACACCATAGAAATAATAGGTACGAATTCTTTTGATCAAGCTCAAGTATGTAGTGGTGGGGTAGCCTTAACTGAAGTAAATCTTGATAGCTTAGAGTCAAAAAAGCAAAAAGATTTATATTTTGCTGGAGAAATCCTCGATGTCAATGGAGACTGCGGTGGCTATAATTTAGGGTTTGCTTTTTTATCTGGAATACTAGTAGGAAAGAAAGTAGGGAATGATCAATGATTAGAATAAGAGAGATAAAAGTACCACTACAAGAAGAGGAAATATCAGGAATAAAAAGACAATTAAAAAAGAAGTACCGTCTTACGGATAAGGATATTCAAAAGATTTCTATCGTAAAAAAATCGTTAGATGCTAGAGATAAAAGCAATCTACATTATGTGTACGAAGTAGATGTTAAAGTGGTAAAGGAAAAGAATGTTCTACATCAGTATTCGTCTAATCAATTTTTTCTAAGTCCTGATAAAAAGTATCAATTTCCTTTATCGGGAAAGAAAAAGTTAAAGACTCGTCCCATTATTGTGGGAAGTGGGCCAGCTGGTTTATTTTGCGCCTATTTATTGGCTGAACATCATTATTCACCTTTAATCATTGAACGAGGAGATAAAATTGAAACAAGAGTAGGGGTAGTAGAAAAGTTTTGGAGGGAAGGATTTCTTGATCCAGAATGTAATGTCCAATTTGGCGAAGGAGGAGCTGGAACTTTTTCGGATGGAAAACTGAATACCTTAGTAAAAGATAAATTGGGACGGGGTCAAAAAGTATTTGAAATCCTTGTCTCTTGTGGCGCTCCAGCAGAAATTTTATATGAAAAAAATCCTCATATTGGAACAGATTTACTACGGACAGTAATGACCAATATGCGAAATAAAATTATCGCTATGGGTGGAGAAATTCAATATCGTTCTAAATTAACGGATATCGTTGTTTCAAACCATGTTCTTCAGGCAATCGAAGTAAATCTCCAAACAATAATTCCTTGTAGTCATTTGATCTTAGCGACTGGGCATAGTGCTAGAGATACCTTTCAAATGTTATATCATCACCAACTAGAAATGGAGGCTAAACCATTTGCGATTGGCTTACGGGTAGAGCACCCTCAAAAGATGATTGATGTAGCGCAATATGGAAAAGAAATTACTTCTCTTCCGCCAGCTAGTTATAAATTAACCGCAACAACGTCAAAAAATCGTAGTGTCTATACCTTTTGTATGTGTCCAGGTGGGTATGTTGTTAATGCATCTAGCGAAGATAAACGGTTAGTAGTAAACGGAATGAGTAATCATAAAAGAGATACGGAAAATGCCAATAGTGCGATAGTTACGGGAGTTACCCCAGATGATTTTGGCCATGATCCACTAGCGGGTATCGAATTTCAACGGCGATTAGAAGAAAAGGCTTATCAATTAGGAAACGGAAAGATTCCAATTCAATTATGGAAGGATTATTTAGAAAATAAAAAGACTAAAGAGCTAGGTATTATTACTCCAATCATGAAAGGACAATATCAGTTTGCGAATTTGAATTTCCTTTTTCCAGATGCGATTAATGAAGCCATAAAAGAAGGTATAAGTATTTTTGATCGCAAAATAAAAGGATTTGCTTGTAATGATATGATTCTAGCGGGAATCGAAAGTAGAACTTCTTCTCCGGTAAGGATAAATCGCGATAGTTTGACGGGAAATTCTTCTATAGAAGGTATCTATCCTTGTGGAGAAGGAGCAGGCTATGCCGGTGGAATCACAACTGCTGCAATGGATGGCATTTATATCGCAGAATGCCTAGCTACTACCTATGCGCCAATAGAATAATCTCGTTTTATCCATAAATAAGTCAACAAAAAGCATTAGCTCGAAATAAGCTAATGCTTTTAAGATACTAATTTTTTCTGTTTAACTTCTTCACTTTGCAAGTAATCGTGATCTAAATGTAATTGATTCATTGCAATTCTATCAATTTCTTGATTAGTAGTGAAATCTGTATGAAGAAAGTATTCTCGCCATTTGTTGTACCAACGAATAACGTTGCTATCCTCATCCGTAAGCGCTACTTTGTTTTTTAGTATTTCCTGATCGTAAACGCTATCGTCTAGGGTACTAAATTCTCCAGTTATACGATCTTTTACCTGTACAGGAATTCCAAACCGTCTTGCTTCTAATAAACAGCGATTAAGTGGAATCCATAATTGAGTGATGGTTTCGGTTTGTTTAATTTGATCTAGGTAACAAGCTTTTATTTTTTCAATCTGCATTCCTGAAATTACGGAGTAATTACGATCAACTACCTTATGATTTCTTGTGACTAATCGATCAAAATCTTCATATTTCTTTTTAATAGATTCTGTTTTTGTTTGAAAATCTTCCTTGCTCTCTGATCTTAATGGGTCATTAAAATTACGTAATGCTTTTTGTAATCGTTTAGAAGAATTTTGATAGTCTTCCATTTTTTCACCAATTGCTTTAGAAAAATAATGGGTCAAAAAGAACAAATCAACTTCACTTAACTCACTTAGCTTATTTTCTAATTTTTGAATATCAACACGTTCACTCATCGGAATTTCCACCTCATCTAAAATACTATAGAACTGCCAACTACGTTCAGGTTTAAACAAATTAAGTGGTAAGTTTTGCTTACGACATAAAGCTAGTTGATGAAAGGCCGCATCACTTAACGTTTCAAGGTAATTTTTCCAGTTTAGTACCCAAGCATTAAGATCAATGTTAGAGTAACGATTTTTTATTTCTTGGATAATCGCATCTTTTCCTTTATTTTTTGATAGATTACTTGCTTTTAATTGTTCTAACTCAAAAAATAGTTCTAATTCGCTCACTTCCCGTAAACGGGAGTTGCCATCTTCGTTAGTTCTTCTCATGGATAGTTACTACACCTCTTTCTTAAATTTTATTCATGATAAATTTATAAATGTCGATATAAATACTTGCTTGACTTGAACCTCTGAAAATAAAAAAGTACACTACAAAAATAGGGTACTTCTTTTAATATTAACACATAAATTTAACTAACGTTAAAATAATAGCACGATAAATATTATTCTGTCAAGCCCTAAATGAGCTTTTTTTATATACCAGGTTACTATTCACCGCGGTTTTGGCCTTTATTTATAGTATTTTAAATTTAAAACTCGGATAAAAATGGGCTGTGAATAGTTGCTTTTACTTATATTTATAAACTAAAAAGTACGGCAAACTCTTTAAAATAAAGAAATTAATTGTTGAATTCAACTGTAGATAGTAACGCGAAAGTTAGTCTCTGCTTTTTATTTTGTCTTTTTCTTTAGAGAAACAAGTGAAAAATCGTATCATGAAAATCATATAATTATGGTATAATCAAATATAGGATGTGATATGATGAGAGCCATTGTCAGTGCTGGAGGAACCGGGGGACATATTTATCCCGCATTAGCGATTATTCATAAAATCAAAGAAAAGGAACCTAACAGTGAATTTTTATATATTGGAACGGTCGATCGAATGGAACATAAAATTATTCCAGAAGCAGGTATTCCTTATTTTGGAATAAAACTTTCGGGCTTGGATAGAAAAAGGCCATGGCGAAATATCGAAGTATGGAAAGAATATAAGAAAAGTGTTTCTTTAGTCAAAGAAAAAATTAAGGAGTTTAACCCAGATATTGTCTTAGGGATAGGTGGTTATGTAACAACTCCCGTCATTTCTAGTGCTAAAAAACTAGGATACAAAACTTTCATTCATGAACAAAATTCTATTCCTGGTGTATCCAATCGCTTTTTATCCCGCTATGCCGATAAAATAGGGGTGTCCTTACCAGAAAGTACTAAGTATTTTCCTAAAAACAAAGTTTTCTTTTCTGGAAATCCTCGTAGTGAAGAAGTATTATCTAGTCAGCCAGTTGATAAAAAAAGTTTAGGTCTAAGTGATACTAAACCACTCGTTTTAATCGTTATGGGTTCTTTAGGATCAACGACGATGAATCAAAAACTAAAAGAGACTCTTTGCCTATTTAAAGATAAGCCTTATGAAGTTATTTTTGTGACCGGACAGAATTATTATGAAACTTATAAATCAGTAAAAGTGTCAAATAATGTTAAAATTATGCCATATTTAAATAATATGTTGAGCGTTCTTCATAAAACTGATTTAATAGTATCACGAGCAGGCGCTTCGACAATCGCAGAAATAACCGCTTTAGGAATTCCTAGTATTTTGATTCCTAGCCCTTATGTTACTCATAATCATCAATTAAAGAATGCTCAAGCCCTAGTTAACAAGAAGGCTGCTTTACTCTTGGAAGAAAAAGATTATGATAAACAAAAATTAGTAGCTTTAATCGATGATACCCTTAAAGATAAAAAGAAATATCGAGAGTTAAAACAGAATGCCCGATCTTTAGCAGTAACAGACAGTGCGACTAAAATCTATCAAGTGGTAAGAAAATTAATAGACGACGGAGAAAAGACATGGAAGAATTAGCAAAAGAATTAAAAAAAGAAAATTATGGTAAAGTATTAACGGATGTATCTTTAAAGAACTATACGACGTATAAAGTAGGAGGAATTGCTAGAATTATGGTATTTCCTACCGATACGGAAAAATTGGTTCAATTGATTCGTAAATTACAAGCCTTAAACATCCCTTATATGGTACTTGGAAACGGCTCTAACGTATTATTTAGTGATCGTCCTTATGAAGGAGTAATCATTAAACTAGACGAATTTAACGATATTAGAATTGAAAATAATAAGATTGTAGCTGGGGCTGGAGCTTCGCTAATGAAAGTCGCTTATCAAAGTATTCGTAAATCACTATCGGGCTTAGAATTCGCAACAGGTATTCCCGGAAGTGTAGGAGGAGCCGTCTACATGAATGCTGGTGCCTATAAAAGTGATATGGGTTATGTAGTTACCCAAGTAAAAGTATTAACCCCGAAACTTCGAGTGATTCAAATGGTTAATAAGGAACTCAATTTCCATTACCGAACTTCCTTTTTTAAAGAACATCCTGGTTATATTTGTCTTGAAGTAACCATGAAACTAAAACCTGGTAATAAAGAAGAAATTGAGGAATTAGTCAAAGAACGTAAAAAAAGACGAATAGAAACTCAACCATTAGAGTATCCTTCTGCAGGAAGTGTTTTTCGTAATCCAGAAGGACAGTTTGCCGGTAAATTAATTGAAGATTTAGGCTATAAAGGGTTAATGAAGGGCGGAGCGAAAATTAGTGATAAACATGCTAACTTTATCATCAATTATCAAGATGCGAGTGCGGAAGATATCAAAGATTTAATTGAATTTGTTCAAGAAGAAGTACATGATAAATATAAAATTGATTTAAAAGTAGAACAAGAATTTAAAAATTGGGAATAAGATGGAGAAAAAAATGAAAAAGAAAGAAAAAAAGGGTCAAAGAAAAAAGAAGATAGAACAAATACCAAGTGAAACTCATAAAACGATAAATTTAGCTGAAAAAAGTGAAAAAAAAGTAAAGAAAAAAATAAAACTTAAATTTTTTCCTATTTTGATAGCAATAGTTTTGCTTGTTATTCTTGTTCTGTTAGGAAAATATATTAGCTTAATCCCCATCAAAAATATTTATTTAGTTGGGAATCAACTGTTATCCGATCAACAACTAATTGAGCTAGCTGGAATCGAAGATTATCCTTCTTTTTTACTGACAAGTTCTAAAAAAATGAAAAAGGGTATTGAAAAAAATCCTTTCATTGCCGACGTTAAAATTCAAAAAAGTTTCTTTGGAAAAGTGACAATTACAGTTAAAGAACATGAAATGTTATTTCGCAAGCAAGATAATGGCAAAATTGTATTAGATGACAAAGAAGAAATCGCTGATGAAGATAGCACTTATTCCGTTCCTCTTTTACTCAATTATGTGCCTAGTAATAAATACGATGCTTTTGTTTCTGGAATGAACAAATTACAGATAAGCGTTCGTACCCAAATATCAGAAATTACTTATGACCCAAACGAACAGGATAAAGATCGCTTTCTTTTATACATGACAGATGGAAATTACGTCTATTTAACATTAACAAAATTTACCCAATTAAATTATTATGAAGATGTCTTAGAAAAAATAGGAGACCAAAAAGGAATCCTTTACCTAGATTCAGGTAATCATTTTCAGATTATGGAATAAAAAACAAGGAGTACTAGAATGAAAAAGAATTTACAAATCCTACTAATTACTTTATGTACAAGCAGTGCTTTCTTCTTAAATATAGAAGAAATATATAATAATCATGCCTCCTCATCTAATATTTTTACTCAAGATTTATTTGTAGTTACCTTCGTTTTCTTCTTATTAGCTTTATGGTACCATCACACTTACCAGAAAAAGATAACTAGAAGTGAGACAATACTCGCAATAATTTTGTCTTTCTTTATGATTTTCGGGAAAAGCTATTTATTAATTGATTCATGGAATCTAGTTTTTGGTAATCTACTGTTATTTATCTTATCTATTTTTATGGCGATAGGTTATTTCTTCCTTTTTAAAAGTATTCTTAGTTTTTTAGCGGTAAAACTAGAAAACTATTCCTTAACGCCATTAAAAAAAGTTAAAAATAAAACTATTCGTCGCTTTTTAGATTTGTTTGAACGCCATCCTTTTCTTACTAGTTTAGTGATTTTACTTCTTTGTTGGTTAATTTATATTCTTGCTTTTTATCCTATTATCTTGTCACCTGATCCCTCCTTCCAAATTAAACAATATTTTAATGAACACACCAAATATATTGATTGGGTCATTCAACGAGATCCTAATGTAAATATGACTACTCATCATCCCGTTATTCATACTGCTTTGCTTGGAGGTTGTATTCAACTAGGAAGAATGATATTGAATGATAATTTTGGCTTATTTCTTTATTCCTTGTTACAGACTCTTTGTTTAGCTAGTGTATTTGCTTATACGATTAGTTATACGAAAAGGGTAGGAATTCCTAATAAATGTCGTTTGATTTTACTTACTATTTATGCCCTTGTTCCTATGTTTCCACTTTATGCAATGTCGGGTGTTAAAGATACGTATTATACCGCTTTTATTATTCTATATGTTCTTATCCTGTTTGATTTGATTCACGTTAAACAAGATAAAAAGATATCCTTAAACTATGCATTATGGTTACTACTTGTCATTACTTTGATTACTTTATTTAGAAATAACGGTCTTTATGTTGTTGTTTTATCCTTACCATTTCTTATTTTTACCAACAAAAAGAGTAGGGGACGTTTAGCAATTGTGTTTATACTTTTCCTTGTCATAACTCAAACTTACTCAAAAGTATTGATCCCCGCTCTTGGGATTAGTGAGGGAAGTATTCGTGAAGTATTATCGCTTCCTTTTCAACAAACTGCTCGTTATGTAAAGGAACATGGTGATGAAATTGAAGAAGAAGAAAAAGAACTATACGATAAAATCTTAGGTTATGACGACTTAGCTAGTAGGTATGATCCGGAAAAAGCGGATCCAGTAAAGAACATGTACAATAAAAATACTACCGATGAAGAACTATCCGAGTATTTCCATTACTGGCTTCAAGGCTTAGTTAAATATCCGGATACTTATATTCAAGCGACGATGAACAATGTATATGGCTATTTCTATCCCAATTCAACCAAATGGTATGTATATTACAAATACGATGATAGAATTACCCAAAATGATCTCGTCGATTATCACTACAATAATCTGGGTTCTCTTCGCCAAGTGTTATCTTCCTTTGGCGTAAGTTTTCCTTATATTCCGGTTTTAGGATTACTCGCTAATGTTGGCTTTAGTAGTTGGTTGATGTTTTTAATGATTTGTTATTTCATCGATAGAAAAATGAAAAAATATATCATTGTATTAAGTCCTTTACTCATTTCACTTTTGGTCTGTGTCGCATCTCCAGTTAATACGTATTTTCGATATGCGATGCCTTATGTATTTGTGATGCCAGCTTTGGTTTTACTCATGTTTAAAGTATGGAAAGAAGGTAGAAAATCATGTCTAAAGAAAAAAGAAAAATTGTAGTCTTAATTCCTTGTTATAATGAAGCCCAAACGATTGAAAAAGTAATTAAAGATTACAAACAAGTATTACCTGATGCGACGATTTATGTTTACGATAATAATTCTCGTGATGAAACCGCATCCATTGCCCAAAAAGCAGGGGCAGTAGTTCGTCATGAATACCGTCAAGGTAAAGGAAATGTTATTCGAACGATGTTTAGAGAAATCGATGCAAATTGTTATCTAATGATCGATGGGGATGATACTTATCCAGCTGAAAATGCGAAAGAAATGTGTGATTTAGTATTATCCGGTAAAGCCGATATGGTAATAGGAGATCGTTTATCTTCAACTTATTTTACAGAGAATAAACGCCCCTTCCATAATTTAGGTAATCGAATTGTTCGTTTTTCCATCAATAAACTTTTTGCTAATGAAATTAAAGATATCATGACTGGATACCGTGCTTTTAGCTATGAATTTGTTAAAGGCTTTCCGGTTTTATCTAAAGGATTTGAAATAGAAACCGAAATGACGATTCATGCCGTAGATAAAAACTTTAAATTAGTAGAAATCCCTGTTAATTACCGCGACCGTCCAGCAGGAAGTGTATCTAAATTAAATACTTATAAAGATGGCTTTAAAGTACTAAAGACGATTGCGACACTATTTAAAGAGTACAAGCCTGGTATGTTTTTTGGCTTGATTGCCGCTTTGTTTTTACTTATTTCTTTAATCCTAGGGGTTCCAGTTTTCCTCGAATACTTTGAAACCGGACTAGTCCCTAGATTTCCAAGTCTAATTGTAGCAGGGATTTCCTTAGTTATTGCACTACTACTTTGGATATCTGGTGTAATATTAAGTGTGATTGTCAAAAAACACCGGCAATTATACGAATTATATTTGAATCAGGTGATACAAAATGATAAAAAGACAAATTAAAAAACATAAAAAACTAATCGATCAAATCCTAAAATTTGGTGTAGTCGGAGGACTAGCTTTCTTAATTGACTATGTTCTTTTATATGCGTTAACCGAATTCGTCGGTATCCACTATTTAATTTCTTCAGTGATTTCATTCACTGTATCTTTGATTTTTAACTATATATTAAGTATTAAATGGGTATTCGATGTTACTAAAAAACAAACGGTAAAAGAGATTACCATCTTTGTAATTTTGAGTGTCATTGGTTTAGGAATCAACCAAGTAGTCATGTATGTTGGATCTGATCTTTTAAATATTTATTACATGTTAACCAAAATAATTGCTACTGCCATCGTTATGGTTTGGAATTTTGTTACTAGAAAAATTTTTATTGAGAAGTAAGAATTCATTTCTTAGAACTATCAGGCATTTATTACATATGAATTCTTCTTTTTCTTGAAAAAAAGAAACTATTCTGTTAAAATAGGCAAATATATGAAAAGGAGAAAAAGAAATATGGAAAACAAGTTTACGAAAAATTTTTGTGCTAGTATTCCACTTAATCCGTTCTCGCCAATCGAAAAGATAAAAACGGATGAAAAAAATAAGGAGATAGTTATAGCACTATATACTGCGATGCGAGAAAAAGTACTAAATGGTGAATGGAACAGAAAAAATTATGAAACAGTTCGAAACAGTATCGTTATTTTAGACGAAAAATTTCTGCGGGTAAATTATGCGACTTTAGTATCGTTCTTTTCACTTTCTAATGAAGAAGCGAAAATATTTACTAGATATTATGATCAAGTATTAAGTAGTCATTTGTTTGAGACTAAATATTTTCCGGTACCAGGTGATTATCATTTCATTATGAAGAATAAACCTTTTTCTCCTAATGATTGTGTTTTACTTTTTAAAGAAATTTACTCGCGTCTTGTTCTAGTTCCTTCTAATCAATTAGCGGAGATTTTGCTAGAACACAAAAGTGTAGATGGTGTTTTTGATTTTGAAGTAATAGATGAATTTTTAGCACGAATTGAGTCAGTAAAACAGTCATTAAGGCAAAATGCTGACTGTTTAGTAATAGCAAAAGAATATTATTGGAAGACTAATCAGAAATATCTAGACACGGATTATTTAAATGTGATGTTAGGGAAAATGGAACCCTTATTTTTAGAACGTGTATTATCTCGTTTAGAAAGCAAATACAAAAAAGGCTCTTTTCAGAGAGTATTAGCAAATCAGGGAGAAATAGAGTTACATCGTTACGAAAAAAGTAGATATGGTCGACTTATAAAATCAATGCGACACGATTGATTTTATAGATAACGCTTTAGATATTTTAAGTGAAGATAAGTAGAATAGAAAATACTGAGGGTAAGAGATAAGACAAACCCCCACATGCCAATCTGAAGAAATAAAAGTAAAAATAAGCTAACTGTACGAACGATTACCATCCAAATAGAAATTTTGAAAGCAGCATTTGCTTTACCCATTGCCTGTAAAGTAGCAGAAAATGGGGTTTCTAAATAATGAAGGATAAAGACAGGAGCTAAAAAACGCATGTAAGAAATTCCTTCTTCTGTATGGTAAATTAGATGAAGAAAAAATTCAGGGAAGAAGAAAAATAACAAGGTAGTAGGAATGCCAATAGCCAAAGAAAAAAGAATACCTTGTTTTAATTTTTTCTTAGTATAGCCATATTCATGATTACTATAACTTTTAGAAATCACTGGAATTAAGGCATTAGAAATCGCATTAGTAAAAAAACTAGGTAACAGAAGTAACGGCATGACGAACCCTGAGACAATCGCATATTCTTGGGTAATAAATTGATTAGAGTAACCTAAGGTAGTTAAAACAAAGGTAATGATAATTGGTTCTAAAAAATAGCCAATATTTCCAACTAGGCGACTACCTGTTGTCGGTAGAGAAATTCCTAAAATGTTTTTAATCTCTTTTCTATCGGGAACAAAATCATGGCGATGAATTTTGGTGTTTTTTGGTAGAAAGAATAAAAGAACAAAGATACTCGTTAGTTCACTAACCAAGTTTACAAGGATCAAAAAACTAACGGCATAAATGATATTTTGTTGAACTAAATCCGGAATGATGAGAATAATGAGAAAAAGCCGAACAAGCTGTTCCACTATATGACTAACGACATGAGGAAACATTCGTTGTTTACCAAAGAAGTATCCCCGTAACATATTAGAAATAGCTTCAAATGGTAAAACAAGAGCGATTGCTAGTATCGGTAAATAAGTGCGATTATCCCGTAAGAGATAACTAGCGATATAAGGAGAACAAAAAACAATTGCCAGCATTAATATAGTATTGGTAATAAAGATGATAGGTAAGGACGAAGTCACTACTTTTTTATTATTGTGTTTTTCTTCACTGACTAGTTTAGAAATCGCAACAGGTAGACTAAGCTGTGATAAACTCATAAAAAGAGAAAAAGTAGGAAAAATCAGATAGTAGAGCCCAAGCCCCTCTAATCCAATTAATCTCGTCATAATAATCTTAATGACCATTCCTAAAACCTTAGTAATAGCGCCACCAATTATCAAGATAATCGTTGTTTGAATAAACTTTTCTTTGTTCATATTAACCTCTCTAATAAAATTTATGAAGTGACTTTAAAATTATTAAAAATCTCGGTAAAAACTTGTTTCTAACCGATATTTTCATATATAATGGAAGTTAGGTGATTTCTCATCATGAAAATACAATTTAACAGTGAAGCAGAACTTTACCAGCTAGTATTACCTGCCTTAAAAATCAAAATGCGGGAGTTATCCATCAATAACTTGACAGAATATACCATCTGGATCTATTTGAAAAACGAAAAATGGAAATATCAGACGGGACTTACCCTCGCTAAAATGGTGCATGATATTCTAGAAGTAAAGAAAGAAGAACTAACTAAGTATTGGTTAGAAAAGTAAAATAATAAATAGGATAGGGTGTGATACGATGTCTGAAAAAAAGACGTATACATTAAACGATTTAATCGAGATGGCAAGTGTTTATATTTTAGAAGAAGAAAATCTTCAAAAAATAAGAGATGCTTACTATTTTGCGGATGCGATGCATAAGGGGCAATTTCGTAAGAGTGGGGAAGAATATATCGTTCATCCATTAAATGTTGCGATTATTTTAACAACGATTTATGCGGATACTCCAACCTTAATAGCCGGACTTTTACATGATGTGATCGAAGACTGTGATTGTGAAAAAGAAGAAATTGACGAAAAGTTTGGTAGTGTGGTAGGTAAACTTGTCTACGGAGTTTCTAAGTTAGGACGTATTCACTTTTCAACGGAAAATGAATATCTAATCGATTATTATAAAAAAATCATTGTTGGCATGAGCGAAGATGTCCGTGTTATCATAGTAAAACTAGCTGATCGTTTACACAATATGCGAACCCTTTGGGCTTTACCAGAAGAAAAACAAAAGAAGATTGCGAAAGAAACCCTAGAAATTTTAGCGCCTATCGGTGATCACTTAGGTATTCATAAGATTAAAAGTGAACTAGAAGACTTAGCTTTACGTTATTTAAAACCAGATGTTTTCTATGACATCGCAGAAAAGTTAAATAAAACCAAAGTCGAGCGTGAACGAACAGTAAATGAAATGATGAAATACGTAACCAATTTATTAACTGATCACAATATTCCTCATGAGATTAAAGGTCGGGCAAAAAGTATTTATAGTATTTACAACAAACTAAATAAAGGGAGAAAGTTCTCTGATATTTACGATTTACTTGCCCTCCGGATTTTGGTAGGAACTGAGCAAGAATGTTATTTAGCCCTTGGAATTATTCACTCGAAATTTAAGCCAATTCCTAAACGGTTCAAGGATTATATCGCGATGCCAAAACCAAATATGTATCAATCTCTTCATACTACTGTTTTTGGTATAGATGGTTATCTTTTCGAAGTTCAAATTAGAACTTACGCAATGGACGAAGTAGCCGAAAATGGCGTTGCCTCCCACTGGGCATACAAAGAGCAAAAAGATGCGAGCGTTTTAATGCAAACTACGACGGAACAAAAATTACAATTTTTTAAATCAATTGTCGAATTAAATGAAGACAAAATGAGTAGCGAAGAATTTGTAAACAGTGTTAAAGATGAAGTATTAAACAACAATATCTATTGCTTCACACCTAAAGGAGATATATTTGAATTACCAAAAGGAGCAACTCCTATCGACTTTGCTTATAAAGTGCATACTCAAGTTGGAGAACAGATGATTGGCGCAATTGTCAATAATAGTATTGTTCCTTTAGATTATGAACTTCAAAATAATGATATCGTTAAAATCAATACTTCAAAAAATTCAAGTGGCCCATCTAAAGAATGGTTAAACATCGCCAAATGTACTCAGACCAAAAACAAAATCAGAGCTTTTTTTGCCAAGAGTGAAAAAGAAATCTATATTGATCGTGGTAGAGAAGCCCTAGAAAAAGAATTACGTAAACGAAAGATTCCTTTCCAAGAATTTTTGAGTAAAGAAAATACTAATCTGATTTTTGATACCTTAAAAATCCCCAGTCATGACTTAGAAGAACTATATTTAGAAATCGGAAACGGTAAACATGCCGCAAGTACCGTCGTAAATACCGTTTATAAGAAAGAAGAAATTAAAGAGAAACCGAAGAAAACCGTCATCAAAGCAAGTGATGCGGATATCATGGTGGCTGGGGTTGACAAAGTAAAAGTAAATTTAGCTGCTTGTTGTAATCCTATTCCGCAAGATGAAATCATAGGATATATTACGAAAGGAAATGGAATCAGTGTCCACCGAAGTAATTGCCATAATCTAGGCTTATTAGAAAATAGAACAGTCCCTGTCGAATGGAATAAGACTACAACCGAAAAATATTTAACTACGATTTTAATTCATTCCAATACTAGAGATAATAAATTACTAGAAATGTTACAAAAGTTAAGTATGTTCGATATTCATGTTGACCGCTTCGTAACAATCGCTCGTGGCGATGATACCATCTATGAAACCGATCTATATGTACGTAACTTAGAACATCTAGAAAAAGTCTTTACGGAATTAGAAAAACTTCCGTATGTGATTCGCGTAGAAAGGTTGATGAGATAAGTGAAAGTAGTGGTACAACGAAGTGGGAATGCGAAATGCACGGTGGATGGAAAAATTACAGGTGAAATCGAAAACGGTCTCGTTTTACTAGTTGGTTTTACTGCTTTAGATAATATAGAGACAATCGATTGGATGGTTCGTAAAATCCTACATCTTAGAATTTTTGATGATGAACAAGGCATAATGAATAAGAGTATTTTGGATGTAGGAGGAAAAATCTTATCTATCTCTCAATTTACTCTTTATGCGGATACCAAAAAAGGGAACCGTCCTAGTTACATTCAAGCGTTAAATGGCGAACAAGCAAAAATTTTATATGATATATTCAATCAAAAACTAGCTGAAAACATTTCTGTTGAAACAGGAATTTTCGGCGCCGATATGCAGATTTCTCTAGTCAATCAAGGACCTGTAACGATTCTTTTGGAAAGGTGAATCGCATTTTGAATAAGGGTAAGATAAATGAAAAATTAGTAAGTATCCTCCTTAGTATGTTGATTTTTTATTTAGGAATCACTACTTTTGAATACTGGGGTAGATTCTTAGCTAGAGTTTTCAGAATCCTCTTACCTTTTATTTTGGCTTTCGCTATCAGTTATGTTCTATATCCTTTCACGAAAACTTTAGAAAAGTGGGGACTACCGAAAACTTTAGCTAAAGTTCTGGTACTTTTTTTGCTTTCTTTTTTCATTATTTGGCTTCTTTTTCTAACTGTCCCGCTAATCTATGAACAGTTAATATCCTTTACTCGTTTTTTAAGCGAAGCAATCAACCAACTTAGTGTAAAATTTCATCTTGAACTAGGAACATTAGAGGAGAGTATTCTAAGTGGTCTCGAACAAGTTATTGCCCAATTCGGCGAATATATTTCTAGTGGAACTTTAGCTATCCTAGATAAAAGTATTCGTTTCTTTGGCGACTTTATGGTTATTCTAGCAGCGAGTATCTATTTTTTTCTGGATATGGATAAAATTCGCTATCAAGTGAAATCCACCTTACAAACTAAGACTTCTAATCGCAAGTGGTATGAGTACTTGCGAGAATTGGATCAAGAAATGGGTAATTATCTACATGGTTTATCTTTATGTATGATGACTCAATTAGTAGAATATTCCCTTTTATTTTATTTAGTGGGACACCCCAATTGGTTACTGTTAGGTATTCTATCTTCTGTTACGACCGTGATTCCTTATTTTGGTGGAATTTTGACTAATATCATCGCCATTATTACCGCTAGCGCCGTAAGTCCTATCGTATGTTTAAAAACCGTTTTTATCGTTATTATCTTCTCCAATGTCGATAGTTATCTAATTTCTCCTCATATTTACGGAAAAACTAATAACATTAATCCCCTTCTTAGCATCTTAGCTATCGCTTTTTGTAGTAATTTCTTTGGGGTTTTAGGAGTTATCATGGCGCTTCCTATTTATTTGACGATTCGTTGTAGTTGGCGGTTTTTCAATAAAGAGATTAAAGAAAAATGGTATGAAGTAAAAAGATAACAACCTTAAACGAATGTGTAAAAAAGAAAAAGCGAGTGATGGATAAAAATCAATGGAAATTCAAAAATCAATAATAACGGGTGAACCCCATTTAAGTAACTAGTGAAATCCATTGATTAATAATAACGGGTGAAACTCCTTTAAGTAACTGGTGAAATCCATTAATTAATAATAACGGGTGAAACTCCTTTAAGTAACTGGTGAAATCCAATCAAGTAAAGATTGTACTTTCTTTGAAATTATATTATAATGAAGAAACAAAGGAGGAGTTTTTGTGATTAAATCAAAAGAAATCGGAAGCTTAATTGTCATTTCTGGACCAAGTGGCGCAGGAAAAGGAACCGTTATTCAAAAAGTACTAAAAGATAACCCCAATTGTTGGCTATCTGTATCTATGACAAGTAGAGAGATTAGGCCAGGTGAGGAGGAAGGGGTAAATTATTACTACGTAAGTGAGGAAGAATTTAAACAAAAAATAGAAGCAGGCTACTTTCTAGAATATAACAATTATGTTGGTAATTATTATGGAACTCCCAAAGAATATATCAATAAGAAACGGTTAGAAGGAAAGGATGTTATTCTAGAAATTGAAATTAATGGAGCGAATAATATAAAGAAACTAATCGACGATGCGATTTTTATTTTTATTATGCCACCATCATGGAAAGAATTAAAAAGAAGATTAGAAAATCGTAAAACGGAGACCAAAGAAAAAATTATCAAACGTTTCCAAACTGCCTATCAAGAAATTAACGAAGTAACCAAATACAATTATGTCGTAGTCAATGATGATTTAGAAGAAGCAGTAGAGAAAGTAAAGGCAATCATGTTAGCAGAAAAATGCCGAGTAGATAGAATTGAAGAAGTCTATTTAAATAGCGATGAAGAGATTTTACACGAGATGTTAATCGACAGTAAAGAGTTTGTTAACGAAGCCCCAAATGTAGAGTGAACAAACGATGTAAAATCATAAATAGAAACTGAAAATTTATACTTTCAGCTAAAAACTTAGTTGACGAAAGATAAAGAAAAAAATAAGAAATATTTGACAATATCTTGTCATATTGTCGAAAAAATGGTATCTTTAAATAGAAAAGGAGTTGATGAGATGTATTGTGGTGAGTGTGGAGCTAAACTAGAAAAAGATGCAACATTCTGTAGTGAATGTGGAGCTCCAGTCAAAAAAGAAGAAGCGACTCACAAATCAAGTGAAAAGAAGGAGGATTCCACTCGTGTGGATGATAGGCCACCTCGTAAACCGATGTCAAAGAAAACTAAAATTATCAGTGTCATCGTCATTGTTGTCATCATCGGGTTGTTTGCTATTTATCAGATTGTAGGAAATCAGTTCAGTGTTAAAACAGTAGCTAAAGAATATGTCGAGGCCTTAGCGGATAACGATTGGAATAAATTGTATAGCTATCTAAATTTAGAAGGTGATACAACTTTTGTCAGTCAAGATATCTTTAAAGAACTAATGGGAGATAATGAAAGTAAAATTAAGAATTTCTCAATCGGTGAAGTTACTTATGATGAGGGGAAATTAAGTGCTTCTGTTACAGTTCATTATACTGAGGAAGGATCTAGTCAAGAAAAGACGGATATTCTTTACTTAAGTAAAGAAAAAGATAAGAAATACTTGGTTTTCGATAATTGGACAGTAGATAACAATATCGATAGTCTAGTCGTAAAAGATTATAAGATTATTGTGCCAAAAGATTCTAAAATAGTTTTAGAAGGTATCAATGTAGAAGATAAATACTTAGATGAAAAAACATCTGATGATACAACAGATGCTTATCGTATCCCACAAGTATTTAGTAATACATTAGAATTAAAGACAACATTACCAAACGGAATGGTAATCGATGAAGAAGTTACACCAAGTAGTTATTATTCAAGTCATACAGTAGAACTAAGTTTATCTAATTTATCAGATGAAGCAGTAGATACTTTAGAAGAACAAGCAAAAAATTCGCTTACAGCAATTTATCAATCATTGATTGCTAAACAAGCCTTTACGGATATTAAGAGTACATATGAATTTGAAGGCGGAGATATCGATAGTTTAGAAGAAGAATATACAGAAACATTAGAAGACTTAAATAACGCAAGTACAACTTTAAAACAAATCGAGTTTACTTCCCTTGATATTCGTTCTGTTGAACTTGAAGATGGAATTTTAAACCTCAATATAAAAGCAAACTATAACTATCAAGTAGAATATCAAGACTATTTATCTGAACAGTTAGAAACTCACGATGACAAAGACTACACCTATATCACACTAGGATATGTCTACCAAGATGGTAGTTATCGTCTAACAAGTTTAGATGGCTTAGTTTCATATTTTTCAAGATATTAAATAAAATAAAGTAAGGAGTGAATCAAATGGCTAAATTTTGTACAAAATGTGGTAGAAAATTAGAGGACGGGAAACCTTGTCCTTGCGAAAAAGAGGAAAAGAAAGTAGAAAAAGAAGAAAACGTAGAAAGAAAAGTATCGCACAGTGAACCTTCAACCGATATCAATTGGTATGTTAATTCCTTTATTGATATGATTAAAGGAATCTTCGTAAAACCGATTGATACTATCAAAAAGTTCGCAACGGAAGAGTACTTTGTTTTAGGTATTATCGTAATCATTCTTAATGCTCTATTAACTGGAGTAATGGC
The DNA here is from genome assembly GCA_949296705.1 of uncultured bacterium. Lineage (GTDB taxonomy): Bacteria > Bacillota_I > Bacilli_A > RF39 > UBA660 > Alloscybalousia. The sequence goes on along the minus strand of CASFOW010000037.1, from coordinate 8,593 downwards.
TTATTTAACTTTAGAAGAAGCCGGTAACGCAATTTCTGGCTTTGGACTTTATTCCCTTGGTTTTAGTGGAATTGAAGTGCCTTTTATGAAAACACTATTGTATGTTGCTTTGTTTATGATTGTAGGCTTTGCCGTTAGTGGTGCTATGATATATGTAATGGCTGGTCCATTATTTAAAGCAAATACGAATATGAAACGTTGTATTGCTTTAGTTGGTACTTGCGCATCATTAACATTAATCACAACGATTCTTGCTATTATTTGCTTATATATCTCTGTAAAAGTATTCTTTATCGTATTATTACTAGCTGGTGTATTATACCTATGCCACTTATATCATGGCACTCAAGAAATTAGCAATATCGATGAGAATAAACAAGGATATACTTTCTTAGTTGCTGTTGCTGTTGCTACCTTCGTTGTTGTATATGTTTTACCAAAAATTTTATTCTAGAAAATAGCGAGTTATCGCTATTTTTTTTGAAAAGCTCTTGTCAAAAGAAAAAAACAAGTGTAAACTAAACATATATTCTTGAAAAGAGGAGTAGGTACTTATCTATTTAAAGAGAAGGTATGGTTGGTGAAAATACCAAATAGAGATGTAGTCGAAGACACTTTTCATCATAAAGAAACGGCATCCTCCGTTATCAGGAGTAAAGAAAAAAATAAGGTGGCACCACGTTTTTGATAAAACGTCCTTTGGGTGACACCTTTTTCTATTTCAGAAAGGGTGAAGAAAATGATTAATAGACAAAAGGGATGTCATGATATCTATGGTTTAGAAGCAAAAAAATGGCAGTATGTCATGAATTTGATTGATTCAGTATGCCAAAAATATCACTATGACTATATTAGAACGCCAATCTTTGAAGCGAGCGAATTGTATCATCGAGGAATTGGAGAGGGAACAGATATTGTCACAAAAGAGATGTATGATTTTAAGGATAAAGGCGATAGAAATATCACTTTACGTCCAGAAGGAACTGCTGGAGTGGTGCGAGCCTATTTAGAAAATAAAATGTATGGGGAAGCTACCCAACCAACCAAGCTATATTATACCGGAACAATGTATCGTTATGAACGTCCCCAATCAGGAAGAGACAGAGAACTTACCCAGTTTGGCGTTGAAGCAATCGGTTCTAATGATCCAATGTTAGATGCTGAGGTGATTTCTCTTGCCGTAAATATCTATCGTTTAGTAGGATTAAAGGGAATTAAAGTCAATCTAAATACATTGGGAGATAAAGAATCTCGTAGTGCTTATCGGAAGGCCCTAGTAGATTATTTAAGACCACATATCCATGAATTTTGTGAAGATTGCCAGACTCGACTAGAAAAAAATCCTCTTAGAATTTTAGACTGTAAAATTGATCATGATAATGATGTTATGAAAAATGTACCAAAAATTACCGATTATTTAAATGAAGCTAGTAAGAGTCATTACCAAGAAGTAAAGAAATACTTAGATTTATTAGATATTGAATATGTAGAAAACCCAAATATTGTACGAGGACTAGACTACTACGATCATACAGTATTCGAAATCGAAGCAGATATTGAAGGCTTTGGTAGTCAAAATGTTTTAGGTGGTGGCGGGCGCTATAATGGACTCGTCAAGGAACTTGGAGGGGACGAAATTCCAGCCGTTGGCTTTGCGATGGGCTTAGGGCGCTTGATGTTAGCGATTGAAAAAGAAAATATTGTCTTACCAATCGAAGATGGCGTAGACTTATTTGTCATGTATGTATCAGAAACGGAAAAAGAATATGCGACTACTTTAGTTCAAGAACTTAGAATGAGTGGTTTTAGTGTCGAAACGGATTATATGAATCGCTCCTTAAAGGCACAATTTAAGCAAGCCGATCGTTTGAAGAGTAAGTTTTTAATTATTTTGAACGACGAAGACTTAAAAGAAAATAGAATCCAAATCAAAAACAACAAGACGAAAAAAGAAGAAAAAGTGGAACTAGATTATATTCTTTATTATTTGGATGAACAATTAGCTACTTTTGAAGAAGAGAATAATGAGTGTGATTGTGATTGCGACTGTGATGATTGTAATCATGAGCATCATCATAATGAAAGATAAAAAGTTTAGAGAGAAGGGAAACTATGAAGAAGTACGAAAATACAAATTTTAATATCAACAATGTGGGAGAAGTAGTAGAACTAAAAGGCTGGGTTCAAAAGAAAAGAAATTTAGGTGGCTTAATATTTATTGACCTTCGTGATCGTAGTGGAATTATTCAATTAGTTATCCGGCCAGAAAGTGATATTTATGAGGTGGCATCTAATCTAAAAAGTGAATACGTTATTTGGGCAAAAGGAAAAATTGTTGAACGGGAAAGTAAAAACGAAAAAATTATAACGGGAGCGATCGAAGTAGAAGTTAGTGAACTTGAAATTATTAATACTGCCAAGGAAATTCCTTTTGAAATCAGTGATGATACGACTGCTTTAGAAGACACAAGACTAAAATACCGTTATCTAGATTTAAGAAGACCCAGTCTTCAACATAATTTAATGGTACGAAGTAAAGTAACCTTAATCGCCAGAAATTATTTAAGTAAGCTAGGCTTTGTCGAAGTAGAAACACCTATTTTATGCAAGTCAACTCCAGAAGGAGCTAGAGACTATTTAGTTCCAAGTAGAATTAGTAAAGGGCACTTCTATGCCTTGCCACAGTCACCGCAAATCTATAAGCAATTACTGATGATTGGTGGAATGGAGAAATATTTTCAAATTGCTAGATGTTTTCGTGATGAAGATTTAAGAGCAGATAGACAACCAGAATTTACCCAAATCGATATCGAAATGAGTTTCGCCGAAGAAGAAGATATTTGGCAAGTAACAGAAGGATTGATGAGAGAAATCTTCAAGGAAATTAAAGGCGTCGAATTAGAAAAGTTTACGCGTCTAACGTATAATGAATGTATCGACCGCTTCGGAAGTGATAAACCGGATACGAGATTCGAAATGGAAATACAAGATATTACTGAGATTTTCCAACATACAGAATTTCAAATCTTTAAAGATGTTATCACTAAGAAGGGGGTAATTCGTGCGATTGTTGCTAAGAATACGGCCAGTAAATATTCTCGTAAAGACATCGATAAATTGACTGAGTATGTAAAAATTTACCAAGCTAAAGCCCTTGCCTTCTTAAAGTATAAAGATCAAGAATGGTCTGGCTCTATTGCTAAAGTGTTGAGGGATGAAGAAAAAGAACAGTTGAAAACGAGATTAGGAATAGAAGAAGAAGATACTATCTTTATTATCGCAGATACTAGAAATATCGCTAGTACCGCATTAGGTGCCCTCAGGTTGAAGCTAGGCCATGAACTAGAACTAGTCGACCACGATAAATATAATTTCTTATGGGTAACAGATTTTCCGATGTTTGAATATAGCGAAGAAGAGGAAAGATATGTTGCTGCTCATCATCCGTTTACTTCACCAAACAAAGAAGATATCGATAAACTTTTGACCGATAAAGAAAACTGTTATTCTAGGGCATATGACTTAGTATTAAACGGTTATGAATTATTAAGTGGTTCAGTTCGTATTCATGAAGAGGAACTACAAGAAAAGGTGTTTGAAGCGATCGGCATGACTCATGAAGAAGCAAAACGTAAATTTGGCTTCTTCTTAGACGCTTTCCAGTATGGAGCTCCACCTCATTGTGGAGTTGGAATTGGCCTAGAACGTTTAATTATGATATTGGTAGATACTGACAATATACGAGATGTTGTTGCTTTCCCTAAAACCGCAAGCGCCGCTTGCCTAATGAGCGATGCGCCAAATCAAGTAGATAAAAAACAGCTAGATGAATTAGGTATCGAAGTGAAAAGGAGTGTAAAAGAGGATCTATAAAAGCGAAATAGGTCTTTTTTTGTACATTTTCCTCGCGAAAAGTTTGCAATTTTAGTCATTTTATGATAATATTGAGCATACCTTGTACTATTGGGGGTCAAGGATTTCAGGGGGATTGGGGTTGAATTATATGAAACAAACCTATATATTTGAATATTTGGATGAAAACGAATTCCGAAAAAAAGAAAGATCAGTTCGTAAGTATAACATGCTTGCATATAAAAAGCTAATGTTTAATTATTATCCAACGATGCGCGATGGCAAATTTTTGGGTAAATTAACAAGCGAAAACGAAAAAGAAAAAACCAAGTCTTATGAACTAGAATTACCAACCGATGAATTATTCCAAAAGGTTCATGGCGTGATGCGCTTACATTATACTGTTTATGAGAACAAACATGTAATTCTTTTGACTAATATTACACCAGAAGGAATTTTGGATGAAGGACATCGTGCTGAATTATCTACGTATAAAGGAGTAATGATTTCGAAAAGCAATCCAGAGAAAGATATGTTTAAGGTTAATTTATTAAATATGTTGAACAAGTAAATGAAAAATTAATCAAAAATATCTTGCATCTCATTTATGAATATGATATGATTAAGAAGTCATTGATTGGACCCTTAACTCAGCTGGTTAGAGTAGTCGGCTCATAACCGATCGGTCATAGGTTCGAGTCCTATAGGGTCCACCATACGATATGCGGGTGTGGCGGAATTGGCAGACGCACTAGACTTAGGATCTAGCGCCTCACGGCTTGCAGGTTCAACTCCTGTCACCCGCACCATAATTGAATTAGAAGGACCCTATAGGTCTTTTTTTCGTACCTATGACCGATCTTGGTTGCCAATAAATAATAGTGTCGACTCAAATCGACAAATTATACTCTAACCAACTGTTAAAATAATCTACCAAAAAAAGAAGAGGTGGATTATGAAAACAGAATTTCAAAACATATAAACTATTTGTAATAGATTTTAATTCATATTTTATAAAAAAGCACTTAGATCAGGAACTAGTTAACTTTGAAGGAACAGGAAAAATTTTAATTAAAGATAGCTAAATTAAACACCAAAATGGATACATTAAAGAATAATTATGATACAATGATTCTAGGAGGTTAACTATGATGATATTTTTAGGAATAATCGTGGAATTAGCTACTGTAGCAGGAACTTTAGCTATTGTTGTCCGTGATGAAATGGATGCGATAATAAAAATTCCGGAGAACGGTTATAAAATCGATAAAGATACTTTTGAAAAATGGAGAAAACAAAGAGCAGAAACAGTTAAAGAAGTAACGCTAATTCAAAAGTGGAAATTTTTTTTCCTTTTACTTTTTCCTGGCGTTAATTTGATTAATGCAACAATAAAAGGAGTACAGTTAAAGCGTTCAGTTATGAACAATCCACATTTTCAAGAGGTACTTATTCCGATGACACAAGAGGAAAAAGACTTTTATTCAAGACTGGAAGGGAGATTCCAGAAAGTAATGTGTGCGACTTTTTCGATTACAAAAAAAGAGGAAGAAGAGCTCATGGGGTTTGTCGGAAAGCATCCAATTATAGTAGATCATGGTTTAATGTCAATATATAATGAAAAATTACTTCCTCTTGCTTATACGTTAGATGAAGTAAAAAGACTAAACGAAGCAACTACCTATTCTTATCGAATCGGCAAAGTTGATGGAAGAAATGTGGCTATTATTGGAATTCCTAATTCTAACAAAGCTGTCTGTCGCTTAGAATTTGTAAAAGAAGATGGTGGAGTGAAACACACCTACGAATCAATTAGTGAAGAAGAAGCTCAAAATAGCACCTTTATCGTTTACCCTTTTAGTAGTGATGATGAAGAAAAAGTACAAAAGGTGATTGAAGAAATTAGAGCATCACGTATTCAAAATGCCAAAAAAGTAACCGCAGTAAGCAGCCAGAATAACCAAACAACTTCAACTTATTTAGATGCTTTACAGCTACCAAACGAAAATTTAGTAGATATTCAAGCTAAGGAAAATTGCGGTCCAGTATTGAAAAAAAGCTTATTTTAAAAGAAATAAAGAGAACAAAATGGAAGGAAAAAGGTCTTTAAATAATGTAGAAGATGCTTCAACCGTACTAACCAAGCTAATAGACGGTAATGAAGTAAATAAAAATCTTCTCACAGAAATACCAAATATCACAATGAGAGTATATGGAATTGGTAATTTGTTTTTTGACACTGAAGAAGAATTAGAAAGTTACTGTGATTCGAATGGTTTATCAAAAGATTAAATATTCATCTTAGACTACATAAGGGAAATGGCTGGACGAAAAGATGTCATTAAAAGAACAGATAAAACTGGAACAAGTGTATTTTTAACTGCAGTAGATGAAGATGGGTACGGAAATTTTAATGCCACAAGAAGCACATATAGAGGTGAGTTTGTTTGGAAATTCAACTATGGCACAATTGATGAATTGTACGTTCCTTTTAGAGATAGAGGAGTTATATTTGAACGAGATATCTACAGGGAAATTGAAGAAAGAAATAAACGTCTTTTAAAACGATGCCAAGAAAGAAATTTGTTTAGACTTGGCGAAAAGATATCTGAGCGAAGTACTAGACATAAACAAAATATGAGCATGAAATCAGCTGAAATATTGCTAATTATCCAAAACAGTATAATTTATTTTATTTAAAAACTCTAACCATTCTGCTCAGTTAGAGTTTTTTGCATTTTTGTTTACTATTTTCTTTTTCTTTTTCATCATTCTTAAGATCAGGCAAAAAAGGCATACTACTACTGTCTGAAAACAATAGCCTTGGTTGCTTTATCTTTTCCGTATCAATCATTCCATTCTTCATATTAGTGAGTGGGACAGAAAGACTTAGCGGTTTGATTTCTCCGGTTACTGTATTCAAAAACTCACTTTTTCCGTCGTGGACGATTTGAATAAAGTCTCCAAGCGGATAAAGTCGGTGATGAAAAGAATCTAGAATTGTCGTATTATCTTTCTTGTAGAGAATAACTCGGTGCTTTCCCTGATTAAATTCTAAAGCATAATATTTTTTAATTAGTACGTAATCGTTGATAATTTGATAGGAAAACTCCCGTGGCTCGATAGGTAGATGAAATTTAAAATATGGGAAATTAGAAATAAGAATATTTAAATTTTCATCGAAGAAATCTAATCTTTTTTGGCTTGAATTCACTCCATAGCCATAAGGTGAAAATGGGCTGAAATAAATAAAGTCATAATCAACATCTTGAACTAAACCTGTTTCCATGTTGAGAAATTTTTTCTTGATTTGATTTTTCTCTTGAACTTCTAATAAAAACTTGCATTCTTTTATTGAATCGAGTGATTCATAGTAATCTGCCGTTATTTGAATTGGGGAAAGAAAGTGATTTTTTTCAAAACGATAAAAGTGGTAGGTAATATTGCCTGATAGACTATCTTGGCCAACGAATGTAGTAGGTGACCAGTAGGGATACCCTTCAATTCTAAGGTGTGAAATAACTTCTCCTGATTCTAAGTCTAAAAATACATGCCGATTTATTTGCTTTCCCTGTTCTACATAAGGTACACACAGTTTTAAAATAGGAGAGATAAGTTCATAATCAATAACATCAGTTAACTCTTTAAGAGGATATTCTTTGAATAATTTCAAATCTAAAGAATAAAGGCTAACTTTCTCTTTTTCTAGAATTAGAATATTTCCTTGATAATAAGTGGGTTTTGCGATAATAGAATCAGTTTTTCTGCATTCTTGACTAGTCATTGATAAATTTGAGTAAATCGTAATTATTTCTAAGCTATCTTCCTTTTCAATAATCAAATGATGATCGTAATATTCAATCCAACCGCGAATATCTTTTAAAAGGACTTCTCCATTGGCATGAATAACCATTCTTTTATTATTATAAAAGTTACATCCTAGTTCTAAATTCTTTTCTTTAAATACATATAATTCATTTTCTAAAGCTACTTCAAACTGATAGTCATCAGGTGATGGTAGGTAAGTCTTTCTTACTGTATCATAGATTTTATCTTCGCCACCACCAATTTTCATCATGACTTTTAAACATCTGCTTCCAATAGGACTGATTTGATATGCTTTATCATCTTTTAATAAAACTTCTTTTGAATTTAAATCAATAACACATAAAGTACGATTTTTCCATAAAGTTGCACAAAGTCTACCATCCAGTAGAAAAATATCAGATAAACTATCATAATAAGAAACATCATAGATTCGTTCTTGATCCATCAGCAATTTTTGATCACACTCAAATACAACTAAGGAATAACTATCGATTTTTGTTATATCCTTTATTGTCAATTCTTTGAATTCAGATAAATTTGTTAATGTTGGATGGTATTCATTCATTGTTATCTTCGCTCCTTCTTAGTATTATACGATAAATTTGTGTTTTAGAACAAAATGAAAATTTATTTTCATCTCCCAGTCGTTACCTCTTGGGCTTTCTGCTTCATCGATAGAGTAACCTCTATTCTCCTAGAGACTTAACTCATGATGAGTCGCTGCCGTAGACTTTGTTCTTTCTTTTTTCTTGCTAAATTAACTCTTTCATATATCTCTTTATTCCTTCAAATAATATATTTTGACTAGCATTGATATCTCTATCGTGGCAACTTCCACATTCTGGGCATATCCAATTTCTAACTGATAAATCCTTTACTTTCTCATTTTTATATCCACAACAACTACATTCTT
>CASFOW010000036.1 GCA_949296705.1 uncultured bacterium | reverse complement strand
GTACCCATTTTAGTACCCACTTTTGTTAAAATGAGTTAAAATGATTAAAAATAGTTGATAGTAATTTAAAATTAAATTATAATTAATTTGTTAATACAAATAAACGAAAAGTATTGTTTTTCCTGTGTTTATTGACTGTTTGTGTTTTATGGGTGTTAATAATAGTTGATAGGTATTTTGAAAACGCAGTTGACTTCTAAGGCATCGGTCAAGCGTTCGAATCGCTTCCGGAACACCATTTAGAAACAAAATACTGATATTATATCAGTATTTTTTTGTTTATGCAAGAAAAAACCATAAATAAAAAGAGTCGTTTTTTTGCTTCTTCCGAAAATTTACGGATTAAACTTTTATCGCGATCTCTTTTATTTTGGTCTTATTTTCCTTTTTCAATTTTTCCTACTTCGATTCCTTCTACCTCTAATAAAACGGTATTCACATCATAATTATCGAAAACAGAATAAGCAATACTATAGGATACCTCTTCTAACACTTTATCTTGGCTAAAAATACTATGATTAAAATTCAATAACATCAGTTCATCCTCAATCTGATAGTCAATTAATTCTGTATCCTGGTTTAAAAACGACATTAAATTACTTTCATAAATATAATCACTAGCAAGACTATCGATAATAATATTAATCTTTTCTCGGTCATCATTCATGTAACGGGTAACAGGAACATAATAATTTTCATGATCAATCTGATCAATATAATATAAAGTTACTTTTTGTATTCCATTTCGATTGTCGATATCGTATACTTTGTTGATTCCAAACGACTTATCGATAACTTCCGGAATTTTTTTCTTACTAGTTGGCAGTTCTTGGATTAAGACTCCTTCAACTTTTAGTGTTACTCCATCTATTTCTTCTAAATTTAAAATACTGTAGGCGATTCCTTCGATAATCCTTTCTTCTAATGCAGCCATACCTTGAAATAACTCTTTGGAAAAATCTAATGTCGCAATATGGTCTTTAACAGTCACTTGGTTTAATTTGGTAGCTTCCGGAATAATCCCACTTAATCCTACAGGTAACTTATCACTTTTTTTTATAGTTAAATAATCAATGATGCCCTCTATCTTCCCTTCTATAGTTTCTGATTCTAACAAAACATTTGTTTTTACTAAATAATTATTGGGTCCTAATAAATAGATCTCGTTAGTACCTAAAGAAACAACATATTCTACATCCATATCGACATCTAAATAATTACGATTACTCAATTTTTCTGGTATGATATAGATAACAAACAAAGTAAAGAGTGTAAAAGTAGTTATCAAAATTTTTCTTAGTGCCTTTTTACAAAGCATATGATCACCCTAATAAATACTATGAAAGAGGCAAAAAATTTATTAAAAAAAGATAAACAATTATGCTTATCCTAGAAAATTAATCTCTTTTAATCTCAGTAGTTCAACAAGGGCGCCACTTCTACCAACTACACCTAGTTTTTGAATAACATTAGAAATATGATTTCGTACTGTTTTTTCGCTAATTTTTAATTCGACCGCAATTTCTTTCGTCGTCTTGTTTAAAAGTAATAAAGAGAAAACTTCCTGTTCTCTTTTGGTTAGTATCCTCGTATTCACACTTTCACTCCTTCTATTTGATACACATAATTACTCATAGTATTTTATGTAACAAATAGTCAAATAGATAGTGAATACGCCTATTTTTCGAATTTTACACTAACATAAACTTTCTCTGTAAACTCTTCTTGGACACTTTTCATAATTTGATTGGCTAAACTACTATCATGATCTTTTTTAATGGCGACTACTTTTACTTCATTGTTGTCTATTTTTACGAAATTATCTAAGGAGAATTGTTCCTTTATTTTTTCTTCTAGTTGCTCTTCTTTACCTTTGATGTCCGTTAAATATTTAATTTGTTCATAGGCATTATTTTTTTCTTCAGCCGTCGCCTCTTCGCTAGTTAACGTTCCCCGTAAATCAGCCATCATCTCTTCTCGTTCCTCTTCTAACGAAACACGCATCGCCACTAAGGTTTCACTCTCCGTAATTGTCACCTCGGCATTACTTTTTTCGTCCTCTACTTCACCACTTGTCTTTTCGGTATAATCACTGTTATTGGTTAGTAACAATTCATTAGGCATCGTAATATAGTAAACACTAAGTACAAGAATTAAACTAAATAAGGTTAAAAACCATAAACTTTGTTTATTGATCATTTTCATTTCTCCTTTTGATATACTCTATGAAGAAACAAAAAAGAATATTCTTTTTAACGGAATATTCTAAACCTTACTTTTTATAAATTTTTAAGCTCTTGAAGAATATTTACCATCTTTTGTCGTAACTAAGATTTTTTCTCCCTCGCCAATAAATAATGGAACCTTGATAACAAGATCATTTTCTAAAGTAGCATCTTTCATTGCTCCAGTTGAAGTATTTCCTTTTACAGCTGGCTCAGAATGGGTTACTGTATATTCGATCTTGTCTGGTAAAGTAATACCGATAATTTCTCCTTCGTATGAGGTGATACTGACAACCAAATTCTCTTTTAAGAATTTAGCATCGTCTCCTAAACTAGAACGATCTAATTCAATTTGATCATAAGTTTCCATATTCATAAAATAATAAGTATTACCCATTGAATATAAGAATTGCATATCACGACGTTCAATACGAGCGGTTTCTACCTTGATTCCAGAGTTAAATGTTTTTTCAATCGTCGCACCAGTTCTTAAATTTTTTAATGTTGTACGAACGAAAGCTGCTCCTTTACCAGGTTTTACGTGTTGGAACTCAATTACTTGATAAATATCGTTATCTAATTTAATGGTAATTCCAGTTTTGAAATCATTAACGTTAATCAAAACAGTTCCTCCTTTCTACTTATGTCTATTTAGATGTTTTATCATTCTCTTGGATACAGATTTTTTATTTGATCGAAGTATGTCATTAGAACTTTTAGGATCAAGTCGATAAGTTACACTTTTGGCCTGATTTTCGATCAATTTTTTATAATCAATCCAAGGCTTGAAAATTTTCTAACATATTAACTACACCCCTACCATTATTTCTTCTCTTTATGTGTAGTATGTTTACGACAATGTGCACAATATTTTTTGATTTCTAAACGATCAGGTGTATTCTTAACATTTTTACTAATTCTATAATTTTCATGATTACACTCTGTACAAACTAAAGTTTTGTTTTGTCTATTACCAACTTTTGCCATTTTTTTCCCTCCTTGTTTCCTATATGTATTCTATCAGAAATAAAAAGAAAAAGCAAAACTTTTCGAACATCTTTTGTGAAAAGGCGGAAAAAGTGAATTTTTTCTAAACGTAACCGAGATTTTGTAATAGTTGCATTTAACTAGAAAAAGTCAAAAGTGATATTTACTTTTACGATTGTGAAAAAGGGAAAAATTATTTCTATCCGAAAAAAGAAAGTACAAGAATATTTAACATATCTTAATCATTAAAGTATAGTTTTTTTCTTAAGATGGAAAAAAATATTTAAATTTCACCATAAAAATAATAATTAGAAATATAACGAGCGATTCGACGATTGACATAACTGTGAAAGCTAATTCCGGTTGACGGATCTTCTACATCTGGGGAAGTAACGGTGATACTCATAACCGGATTGTCAAAAGGAGCATAGCCAACAAATGCATTAGATACAGTAGCGGTATCAATCACACCGTCATTATCTGTATCCATGAAGCTCTCACTAGTTCCGGTTTTTCCAGCAGGATCTGGGGCTTTACCCATAACGTTTTTACCGAGACCAATCGTCATTACGGCGCGGAAACCTTCTTGAATACGATCCAGATAGATATCTTGGGTATCGACAGTATTTAAAATAATTGGTTCTATCTCGTATGCGAGTTTACCTAATTCTTCACCGTTAGTCGGCTCGTATACTGCTTTTAATAGATGGGGTTGAAGTCTTTTACCATCTGATGCGATTGTTGTAATATACTGTGATAATTGAATCGGTGTATAAGTATCGTATTGCCCAATTGCATAATTAAGTAAAAATTCTGGTTTGACACTTTTACCGATATACCCTAAACTTTCAACTGGTAAATCAATCCCTGTTTTTACACCTAAACCAAAATCTGAAAAAGTCTTGCGATAGATTTGAAAAGCATTAGGATCGATAATTAAGGGTTCGTTATAGCGATAATTTCCTTTTCCCACTCGCATGGCGATTTTAAATTGATAAACATTGGAGGATTCAGCGAGAGCGATGATATCATTTAAAGAACCAACACGGTGCGATGAACATTTAGCAGGAATAGATTTGATTTTGATACATTCATCGGTCATTACTTCGCCAATCTGTAGTACTCCCGTATTATAGCCAACTAACATCGATGCCCCTTTTACAACACTACCTGGTGCCATCGGATCAGTAAGCGCATAAGGAGAAATATCGATTCCTTTATAACTATTTCCATCTTTTACTAATTGTCTTCCGGATAAGGCTAGTACTTCTCCCGTTTGTGGTTCTTGAATAATTGCATAAGTCTTAGAAAGATAGCCTGTATTGGCTTCACTCTTAGCCCGAATTAATTCACGATCAATCAAACTATCTACTGCTTGTTGTAAGTCTATATCGATAGTTAAGACAATATCGTTTCCACGAATAGCGTCACTAACTTTTTCTAACCTGTGGTCGTTAATTTTACGGTATGTCGCTTTGGTTCCTTTTAAAAGATACTCATATTGTTTTTCTAAATTACTTACCCCTACTACATCATTTAAGGCATATCCATTAGCTAAATAGGTAGCTTTATCTTCTTTAGGAACCGAATTAATACTACCTAAAATACTACGTAACGTATCACCATAAAGATATTCTCTTTCCCAAGTGATTTTCGTATTAAAGCCGGATAAGTATTCACTATTTTCTGAAAAATAAGAATATTCTTGATCAGTTACTCCATCATCTTTGATGATTTTTTGTTCGTATGAATAGCCTCTATTCATCAAATAATATAAGTAGGCAGCTTGTTTATCTTCCTCTTGATAAACTGCTAAATCTTCTTCTGTTATTCGGTCTATTTTCAAATTTTCGATATCACTACTATTTAATTCTCTTCTTTTTAATTTTTCATACTCTTCAGCAGTAATTCTCGAGGAGGCAACAACCTGATTCTGGGCTAACCAAAATTCTTTTAAGTTGCGTGTTGTTAGTTTCTCATAGGGTAAAGTAATTTTTTTAATGATTTGGTAAGCCAGTTCAATTTCTTCATCAGCGCTAATGTCTTCCACTTTTTGATAATAAATTACTGGAACAGAAACATTATCTACTAACAGTTTATAGTTTCGATCATAAATTCTTCCTCGAGGTGCGCTTTCTCCTTCGATGATGATTTCTGTTAAAGAGGCTAATTTTTCTTCATAAAAGCTACGTTTAAAATAGATGGTTCTTGTCAATGTAAAAGCTAAGACGAGAAATAAAGCCACTACAAAAATTTCTGTCCAGAGAATTCTTTGATCGATGATTTTACTTTTTTTCATTTTTCTCACCATTTATAGTTTGTGTCTATTTAACAAAAATTTACATAAAATTTATTAGGTGAAGAAAATGTATAAAGCGCTTATTAAACAGTGGATACCAAAAATCAGGAAGCAGGATTTAAGTAGTTTCTTGCAAAGTCATCATCTTACTGCCTCATCTCAAGAAATCGATCTTCTTTATCTTTATTTAAAAACAAGATGGGAAGAAGTCTATGACGAAAAGCCAGGCATTTTTCAAGAACTACAAGAAAAATTAAGTCCAGCTCTTTATCTTGAACTATATCGTTTATATCAAGATATGAAGAAAAGATTAAATATTTAAAAGACACCTAGGGATTAGGCGTCTATTTTTGGTTTATACTTCTAATTTTTTCTAATAGTTCAGGATCAAATTTTCGTTCTTTAATCATCATAATTTCTTCTCGGTAAGGAGGAAATTCTCTATCGACATAAGGAGTCTCTAAAATTTTAGGAATATTTTCTAGTTGAGGATGATAAATAATAGATAATAAATGTTCAAATGAAATAGTTCCAAAACCAATGTTTTCATGACGGTCTTTGTGAGCACCTATTGGATTTTTACTATCATTGATATGAATACAGCCAATTTTATCGATACCGATTAGTTGATCAAATTCTGTAAGGACTTGGTCAAATTCAGCTATTTTATACCCGGCATCATTTAAATGACAAGTATCCAAGCATACTCCGAGCCGATTATTTTCTTTAACACCATCTAGGATTGTTTTTAATTCTTGGAAATTTTTTCCTAACTCGCTACCTTTCCCAGCCATACTTTCTAGAAGGATTTTTACTTCGTTATGATCGTTTAAAAATACAGTATTTAAACCGTCTATAATATTCTGTAAGCCTTGTTCTACTCCTTGCCCGACATGACTTCCCGGATGAAGTACTAGATAAGATACACCTAATTGGCTACAGCGATTCAATTCTTCGGTAAGAAAGTGAATACCAAAATCTAAGTTATCTCTATTCGCTAAATTAATGATATAGGGAGCATGAACAATTACTTTATCTAAATCGATATGATGTTGGCGCATTAATTGATGGGCATCGAGAGTTTTTTCTTTAGATATTTTCGAACGATTAGTATTTTGAGGAGCTCCGGTATAGAACATAAACGTATTGGCACCGTAAGAGATAGCTTCTTCTGTTGATTTTACTAATTGCCTATCCTTGTCAAAAGAAACATGACATCCTATCCATAACAAACTACTTCAACTCCTATCCACCACAGCGACTACCACTATAAATAGTGACATCCCAGTCCTCATAATCGCCTGATGCTTGAAGACTTTGAACCTCTTCTAGCCCTTTAATCGTTGCGAGAGTAGCCTGACTGCCATCTCGAGCTCCACATAAAGACTGAACTGTGACTTCCATTTTATTTTTGGCATTTTTTATAATATCTTTTCGACTAAAAGTACCTTCTTCTTCCATTGGTAACGCATATCCATCTTGATCTTGGGAAGTAATATAATAAGTGTAGTCAGGATTTTCCCCTGTTCCTGTATTAATTATAGCTACATAACTCTTACTGTCTACCCATTCGCTCCCGAAAGGTGATGTAGTTGTTCCTTTTTCTAAGGGTATTGCATCAAAAGAAAGTATAGTTACCTCGTTTTTATCGAGTGGTGCCTTCACTTGTTCAGAAACAATAAGACTGTGAGCAGCAGCAAGATATTCTTGCATCACTGCTATATATGATTCTTTTTTAGAATTTACTATATAATTAGATACAGCAGGTACCGCAATACTAAGAAGTACAGCTAATATAACAATTACCGCTAATAATTCCACTAAAGTAAAGGCATTTTTTTTCATGTTTATCTCCCCTATTCCTACCTTTAACTATAGCATAAACTAAATAAAAAGGAAAGAAAAAAACTACCAAATCGGTAGTTTAATTTTCATCATATACTTCATCGACTGTAATAGTTCCATCACCTGAAGCAAGTTCTATGAATGAAGCTTCATCAGTTGCAGGAGATCCAGCATCCATATTATTTTCCCCCTTTGATGGTAGAGCTAATCCTGAACTTACTCTGACTACATTGCCATTGCCTAATTCATCAGCATTAACGATACGAGCAACTGAACCACTACCATCAGTAACTTCACCAATAGCATATTTACCATCAAAAGCAGCTACATAATATACATATCTTGGGTCTTCACTTTCGCCCTCATTCACAATAACTACATAAGAATTAGCAACTTTCCATTCATTACCATACGCACTTGTTGCGCCACCTTTTTCAAGTAAATCCTTTAATTCACTAAAACTAATTGCAGTTGCATGGTTCTTGTCTGACGGAAAATCAAAGCCTTCAGTAATCGATGCATTTCTTGCAGCATCAACATACATCTTAACAGTATCAATATATCCACTTTTTTTAGAGGTATTGATATAATTACTTACCGCAGGTACTGCGATAGCTAATAGTACTGCTAAAATTACGATAACTGCCAACAATTCGATTAGAGTAAAGCCTTTCTTGTTTAACTTCTTCATTTAATATTTTCTCCTCTCCTATTTTTCTTACATTAACATCATAGCACATTCGTTTTTTTTTTGTCAATAAACTTCAATTTTATTTCCTTCAAATATGGAAAAAAATGGATATTATCTACTTTAAATCCTGTAAATATTTAAAATATTTTATTGACAGCTTTTTGCTACATTTTTATTATTTACTTTTTTTGGTTTATTATGTATTTTTTTCTACAGTATTAATTTCTTTAATCTTCTCTTGCTTTTACTTAAAGATAAGGATTTTTTCATTTTGTTCTTGAGTAAGAAAAAATCAGAAGTTTCTTTTTATTCCTCTGATTCTTTTGGTTCTATTTTCCTACTGGCAAACTCGAATACTACCATTTACACCAGTAACTTCTTTAATTTGTGCATCTGTTAATGGTTGAATATTATTCTTTACGTAGGTAATACGATCATCCTTATCTAGGTTCTCTTTTTGGGTCAAATAAACTCCTCGTTTTCCCCCTGTTGACATCAAATGAACATAATAGACCAACACATCATCCTTTCTTACTACGGCAACAAAAGAATTTTCTTCGTCATAAGGGTTCCCATCAGGATCACTCACTAAGTCTTCATTATCTACACAAGCAAGATTAAGACGAACAATTTCTCCACTAGCTGGTTTAGAAATTTTATTTCCTATTTCATATTTTGCCATAGATAAAAATTTTTTTGCATCGGCAACATAAGTATCTCTCCTACTCTTATCCAAAGAAGAAATTACATTAGGAATTGCGATAGTTAAAATAATAGCTAAAATAACAATAACTGCTAATAGTTCGACTAGGGTAAAGCCATTTTTCTTATCTTTCATTTAAATCCTCCTTACTATATAAAGTATAGTATAAAGAGAGTTTGATTTCAAGGAAAAAACTCGTCTTTTATACTGATAAGACAAGTTTTATTCTAAGCGACATCTTCAAATTGAGAGTTATATAGTGATGCGTAAAAGCCATTTTTCTTTAATAGTTCTTCATGATTACCTTGTTCGATGATATCGCCATCTTTCATGACTAAAATCAAATCAGCATTACGAATTGTTGATAAACGGTGGGCAATAATGAAACTAGTTCTTCCTTCCATTAATTGATCCATTGCTTTTTGAATTAAGATTTCTGTTCTAGTATCTACCGAGGAGGTTGCTTCATCTAGAATTAGAATTTGTGGATCATTTAAGATTACTCTAGCGATAGTAAGCAATTGTTTTTGACCACCTGAAATATTATCAGATTCTTCGTTGATAATCATATCATATCCTTCCGGAAGTGTTCGAATGAAATGATCGACATGGGCAGCAATTGCGGCATCTTCTACTTGTTCATCAGTAGCATCTAATTTACCGTAACGAATGTTTTCACGAACTGTATCTGAATAAAGCCAAGTATCTTGTAAAACCATACCGAACATACTTCGTAAATCATTACGATCAAAGTCTTTAATATTATGCCCATCCAATTTAATCGCTCCACTGTTAACATCATAGAAACGCATCAACAATTTGACGATTGTAGTTTTTCCAGCTCCAGTTGGACCAACAATAGCTACTTTCATACCAGGCTTAATGTTGGCATTAAAATCATGAATAATCACTTGATCTGGACGATAACCAAATTTAACATGTTCAAAAGTAATATTACTCTTCAAGCCTTTAGAAGAAACTGGATGAGAAACAGTAGGAGTTTCTTCCTCTTCTTCTAAGAATTCAAAGACTCTTTCTGCGGCAGCTGCCATTGCTTGAAGTAAATTCATAATTTGAGCAGCTTGGGCTAATGGTTGCGTAAAGCTTCTTACGTATTGAGTGAAAGATAAGATGTCTCCTACTTGAATTTTATTTTGAATAACAAGCCAGCCACCTAAGATAGAGACGACAACATAACCTAAATTACCAATAAACATCATAATTGGATGCATCATCATGGATAAGAATTGACTCTTCCAAGCAGAATTATATAATGTTTTATTCATCTCTTTAAACTTGGCTAATTCTTTTTCTTCGCCATTAAATAATTTAACTACATCATGACCAGAATAGATTTCTTCGATTTGCCCATTTACATGTCCTAAATATTCTTGTTGTTCAGCAAAATACTTTTGACTTTTTTTCACAATAAGCATAACAAATATAAAGGAGAATGGAACAATTAATAGTGTAACCAAAGTCATTAATGGACTGATGGTAAACATCATAACGATAACGCCAACCGCTAAAGTAAACGAAGAAATCACTTGAGTTAGGCTCTGATCTAAGTTTTGACTTACGGTATCGACATCGTTAGTAATACGTGATAATACTTCACCAGTTGTTTTTGACTCAAAATACTTTAGTGACATGCGATGAATTTTTTCGGAAATTTGTTTTCTTAATCCATAAGTAACATTTTGACTAACTCCAGCCATGATCCAACCTTGAATGTAAGAAAATACCATACTGATTCCATATAATCCAAGTAAAGTTAATAGTATACCAGCTATTTTATCGAATTGAATACCGGAGGAAGTACCTGTTACTCTACCAATTAGGCCATTATAGATCTCTGTTGTTGCATTTCCTAAAATTTTGGGGCCAATAATAGAAAAAATAGCGCTTCCTACTGAGAATAAAATCACTAAAAGAATAAGAATTTTATATTGAGATAAGTGCTTAAGTAGTTTTTTCATTGTTCCGCCAAAATCTTTGGCTTTTTCATAAGAGGCATTAGCACCAGTACCTGGACCACGACGGGGAGCTCTTGGTGTTTTTTCTGTATCTTTACTCATTCTCTAATTCCTCCTTTGATAATTGACTAGCTGCGATTTCTTTGTAGATATCACATGATTTTAATAATTGTTTATGCGTTCCTTTTCCAACAATCTTACCTTCGTGTAAAACGATGATTTGATCGGCGTGGAGAATAGTACTGATTCGCTGAGCGACAATTAAAACAGTAGAACCCTTAGTTTCTTTATTTAATGCTTTTCTAAGTTCAGCATCGGTTTTGAAGTCTAAGGCCGAGAAACTGTCATCAAAAATATAAATTTCTGGGTCAGTAGCGACCGCACGGGCAATCGATAAACGTTGTTTTTGTCCACCCGATACATTAGTTCCACCTTGAGAAATTGGCGATGAATATTTTTTGCTTTTTTCTAGAATGAAACTTTCTGCTTGGGCTATTCGTGCTGCACGTTCAACTTCCTCATTCGTGATATCTTCTTTACCATAGCCAATATTTGAACGAATCGTTCCAGAGAACAAGATTCCTTTTTGTGGCACAAAGCCAATTTTCGTATGTAAATCATGTAACTTCACGTCTTTGATGTTTACACCATCTACTAAGATTTCTCCTTCGGTAACATCAAAGAAACGAGGGATCAAGTTAACTAAAGTACTCTTACCACTACCTGTTGAACCGATAAAGGCTGTCGTCTTACCAGGCTCAGCGGTAAAGGTGATATCGGTTAAGACATCTTCATCGGAATCTGGATATTTAAAGCTAACATTCTTAAACTCTACTAAACCTCCGATTCGTTTACTAAATGATTTAGGATGGACTGGATCTTGAACAGCTGGGACTGTATTTAAAATATCCGCAATACGTCCTGCTGATACATTAGCACGTGGGAACATAATAGAAAACATCGCTACCATTAAGAAGGCCATTACGATTTGCATGGTGTATTGGATAAAGGCAAGCATATCTCCAACTTGCATGATTCCTTGATCGATACCATGAGCACCTTTCCATACGATTAAAATACTAATCGAGTTCATAACAAACATCATAGTAGGCATTAACATAGCCATAGCTCTATCGACAAAAAGGGTTGTCTTTCGTAAGTTGCGGTTAGCTTCATCGAATCTTTTTTCTTCCTTCTTTTGATTACTAAACGCCCGAATAACGGGAATTCCGTTTAAAATTTCCCGGGTTACTTGGTTTAATTTATCAATTAATTTCTGTACTTTCTTGAATTTTGGCATAACAAGAGCAAACATCAGTACCATTAATGACATAACAGCAACTACAGAAACGGCAATAATCCAAGCCATAGATGAATTGGCATTTAGGGCTTTGATTACTCCACCAACACCAATGATTGGGGCGTAGAATAAGATACGTAAAGTAAATACCATTACCATCTGTACTTGTTGAATATCATTAGTAGTACGGGTAATTAGTGATGCTACACCAAATTGTTTAAATTCCGTTGTACCGAAACTTAATGTTTTCTTAAATACATCATTTCTTAAATCTTGGGCAAGTCTTGCTGCAGTTCTGGCACCAATAAATCCAACACTGATCGTTGTTAACATACTAAGTAAGGCAATTCCTAACATCTTAGCTCCAGAAATAAAGATGTATTTGGTTTGCATATTGTCGGTATTCATTCCAATTGCTTGATATTCTGCTTTTATGGAAGTAATTGCACTTTGTGAGGCAATTGAATCTGGAAGTGAAGCAAATTGTTCACTTGCTTCTTCTCTCATTTTTTCAAGTTCTTCTTCTGGCATTGCCTTTAGAATTTCCATCAAAGGCATTTCCTGCATTTCAACAGGTAAATTTTCTTTGATTTGGGCTTCAATTTTCTTTCCCTCTTCACTATCCGCTGTTAGCATGTAGTGAATAAGTAAGGGTTCTGTCAAGTTCTCTTCTAACTCTTCTTGTTCGCTAGAACTAACATCTTCTAATAGATATAACGCTTCTTCTTCTAAAACCGGATACTTCTTAACTAGCTTTTCGTATTCCTCTTCATCCAAAGTATCTTTATCTACTAACTGATATTGTTCTAAAATCTCGTCTTTGGTTTTTCCATCGACAAAAAGTAAAACATCATCTAATTCTTCTTGTCTCATTACTTCCGGTACTGCTCGTTCAATTCCCCCTTGTTGCACGCCGACATTAATAATTCGAGAAGTATAATCTGGTAGACTTAAATCACAGATAGCCTGCACGATTAAAAGGGCAATAATCAGTAAAATAGACAAGGCAGATTTTTTCAAATAACTAAATACTTTTAACACATTATTTCTCCCTTCTCATGACACCATATCGAATGATATCTAGTTTTTGATTATATAGGTTATTTTCTTTTTCTTGTTCTTTAGGATTCATCAAGATATAAGCAATAGAACTCATACTGACTAACATCACTAGTTGAAAAGCGCCTAATAATTCTTCATCTGAAGAATAACGGTATTTATTTTTGTCAATATGAGAAAATAGTTCTTGATGTTTTTCCCTAATGACTTCTTGAGGTGGTTTTAATGACATCTTTCTATCGGTAGTATAACGCATATTTAAAAACATATTCTTAAATAGTGAATTTTCTTTCTGTAAGCAGGAGGTTAAAATATAGGTATGCAAGTTGTGCCACGCTTGGATAAAATCCCCTGCATTTTCATCTAAATATTTTAGAAAACGACGGTATAATGTACAAATATGTTTTTCTAGAACATAGAAGTATAAATCCTCTTTATCTTCAAAATACATATAGAAACTACCTCTAGAAATACCTGCATCTTGAATAATTTGATTAATAGAAGAGGAGAAAAAATCAACCCGAGAAAATTCCCGTTCAGCTGCTTCTATCAATATCTTCTGTTTATCTTTTGATAAGTTCAAAAAGGTCTTAGATGGCATCATCCACCTCCTTATGACAATCTGTCATACTTATACATTATATGCTGACAAGTTGTCATATGTCAAGAAAAAAAGATAAGAATTTTTTGGCTTCTTATCTAACTTGCAATAACAACAGTCCCCTTACCTGCCCCTAACTTTTCTTGAACATAAGCTTGAGCAGTACTATCCTTGACTATTATTTGAATTGTTGATGGTACATTGGTTAATAGGTTGGTATCTACAGTTACTTGATCAAAAACAAAATTCTTAATATTGAGGTTTTGTAAACTTTTACAATTTAAGAAAATACTTCCCATATCAGTTACTTTTGAAGTATCAAAACTACTTAAGTCTAATGTTTCTAGACGATTACAATTAACAAACATACCACTCATATCCTCTACACTTGTAGTAATAAAATTACTGAGAATTAAATTCGTTAATTGATTGCAGTTGTAGAACATAAACTTCATGGTTTTTACACTACTGGTATCTAGAAAACTTAAATCTAGGGTGTTAAAACTAATACAATTATAAAACATATAAGCCATATCGGTTACTTGAGAGGTATCAAAATTACTCATTTGTAAGGAAGTTAATTTATAACAATTAATGAACATAGAATTCATATTGGTTACTTTTTCAGTATTAAAATTTTCTAGATTTAATTCCGTTAAATTAATACAGTTAGCGAACATATACTCTAATCCAGTTACTTGATCAGTAGTAAAACTACTAACATCAATCGAAGTTAAACTACTACAACCGTAAAACATAGAAAACATAATCTTCGCACTAGTCGTATTAAAATGCGAAACATCAATTGAAGTTAGTTTACTACAATCATAAAATAGGTAGCCTAAATCTGTTACTCTAGAGGTATCAAAATGACTGACATCAAGACTAGTCAAATTACTACAACCGTAGAATAAACTTCTCATATCGGTTACTTTAGAGGTATTAAACTGACTAACATTCAAAGTATCAAGAGAACTACAGTTCATAAACATATACGTCATATTCGTGACATTAGACGTATCAAAATGCGAAACATCTAATCTTTTCAAATTTATACAATCTTTAAACATAACGGCCATCTGAGTTACTTTAGAAGTAATAAAACTAGATAAATCAACTTCAATTAGGTTAGTACAATTTCTAAACATATAACTGAGATCTAAGACATTAGTCGTGTTAAAGTGACTTAAATCTAGACTAGTTAGATTACTACACTCATTAAACATGGCTTTTAAAGTAGTTGCTTTAGAGGTATTTACATATTCAAGACCTTCTATAGATTGTAAGTTAGAAAATTGATAAAATAGATATAGACCACTTTCTAAATAAATTTCGTCGTTCCCTTGAATATATAAGGTATAAGTCGGGATATCTGTTTCGGTTGTTGCGACTAAATAAGCCATACAATTACCATCATTGTTGGTCGACGCGTCCCATTCCTCTATTTTTTCGTCTGGTGGATTTAAATGATTTTGAAAAACAACTTTGGTTATGGAATCACGATAAGCATAAAACAGTTCTGTCGAGGTATCGTTATTTCTTTCTCTTAACATTGATAACTTAGAAGTAGGTTCTTGTTTCTCTAAAGTTTCTACTTGAACCTTCATCGAAAGAGCGATATTTTGATCTTCATTTTGAGGATATCCTGTTTCTTGTAACCATATTTTTAATAAATAATGCTCTTTATTTCCGGCGCTTAAAATTAAATTATTTTTTAATACAAAGGTATCATCTCCACTTAAATAACCATATTCCGAAGAAAAACCTCCTGTTTTTACAAGGGAAGTTTCCGTATAGGGACTTTCCAAAAATAAAGTTACCAATTATGGAGTAATAAGAACACTCCATTTTTTTATACCTTCTGTTCTAGTAATGTATTTATCTTCAAGATTTTTCATTTTCTTTTTATCAATAGTTAAACCTTTTTGATATT
>CASFOW010000035.1 GCA_949296705.1 uncultured bacterium | reverse complement strand
CTATTGAAGCCGTTTTAGAATTTGAACAAGAGGATGAATGGAATGGATTGCCTATTTCTACTCCTCCATATATTATCTGTGGAAAGTGTAAATATGATAAATGTGTTCCTTTAGATTATCATTCTAAAAGAGGATATCATCTCATTTATAAAGGTTAAAATTAATTTGTTATTTAATTGAAACGAGATATATTATCTCGGTTTTTGTGGTTACATACTACATAATACGTACAGTTGTTTGTGATAACAATTCAGGTATGACTTTCTTATTATATAAAAAAGGCACTTCACTTTTATCACCTCATATAATTTCTCAGTTTAGTATATCATATTCTTTGGTTATTAAAACTAATTATGGAAAAATTTAAAAAAATACCAACCTCATTATTGAAGAATGGTATTTTCTTTTTCTATTTTATTTATGATAATTGATATTGATTTCTTTTTGATAATTATGATCGTATTCTTTAATTACTTCATTTAGGAATCTAAGACGTAAACTTGTAATAGCGTTCATTGTGATAATAGGTTCCATTGTTTTACTATCTGGTGCCATCTGTCTAGCATCAATTAATTGGTATTTTACTTTATTTCCATTTCGTTCAAAGGTGAATTCTTTAACTAGGGATAATGGAGCTTGACCTTTTTCCTGACGAGCTAGATTAATCTTTGCTTCTTCTTCCTTAGCTCTTTCTATTCCCATTGAACTTGGGTTAAGTAAAATCGTACTAATAGCATCTGGCCCAACTGTAATCTGGGTTCTAGTACTACCTTGAGAAACGAAGCTTTGAATAGGGCTTAATTTATCCACGTAAGTAATGGCTAAGCCTTTTTCGTGTGAGGTATAAGTATTCCCCATAATCCCTCTGTTGACTTTTCCTCCTTCAGGATTAATGGTTATTCCTGGGGTATAGGCATCTTTTTGATTTTCTTTTGGAAATATTGTCCCAGTTAAGAAGCCTTCTCCAAGACTAATCAAATCATCGCTTGTTACTTTAATTCCGGCATGTCCACTATACCCACCTACAGATAAGGCGCTAGGATCATTAACCATTCCGTATTGGGCATTTGGTGTACCCGTTAAATATTCTATTTTAGATGATGGTAAAACTAAATGGGTATTTTTTAATGATAATTTATCTGTAATATATTCTTTTAGTAAAGTTTCATAACTTTTTCCAGTTACCTTTTCCATGACTTCTTTCATCAGCATCATACCCATATCATTGTAATTGTATTTTCCTGTTGCGACTACATTCATGTTGTATAGACAATCCTTAGCTTCACTAATTGTTTGTTTATCAGAAAGTCGGCCATTCGTTTTAAATTCTGTTGTGAAAGTTAGAACATCACCTACTGTTAAATCACCTACTTGAGTAAAACGAGAATCTAAATCTTTAATTTTGTCTTGGTAAGAAAAACATCCTTCTTTAATTAAGTTATAGGCAATAATTTGGGTATATAACTTCGTTACAGATGCGATATCAAATAAAGCGTTTTCTGACATTTGGCGACTGGTTTCATCCATGTAACCACCGTATAATTTTACATTAATATTTCCAACCTTCATGCCTACTGTATATCCAGGAACAGGATAAGTGTTTCTCATTTCTTCTAAGAATTTTACATTGTCTTTAATAACTGCTTCAACTAATTCCTCTGGAGTAGCATCTTTATTAGCCTTAATAATTTCTAACATCTTCTTGGTTGCTTCAGCTAATTCTTCACGAGTTGCATAGGTTCCTTCTTTTTGAACTTGATCTAAAAAGTTCTCAAAAATTTTATCATAATTCATAAATTATCTCCCCTTCTTTTATAGATGGCGTTATTTTACAATAAATTATAGATAATCGCAAATTTTAATATCACTTTATGTACAAAGAAGCTTCTATTCAGTATCCAAATTTTTTTCTTGTAAATATTTGACCAATTCTTTCTTTCCTTCTTGATTATCAGGTAAAAATAAAATATCTGCTGGAATTTCTTGATATATCGGAATTAGATTTTCTGTATCCTGATAATTTACAGGGGCATTGGTTAGAATATCTTGATAACCTCCAAAAATACTTTGAGATCTAACGATAGCAGGAGCGTTATTTATCTCTGTATAAAAGGTTTTTTGGAGACTTCCTTCTAATAACGTTGTTTCATCCTTTGCTTTGTTTAGCCCAATATTGTAGCCAATAATTCCACTAATGATAATCAGTCCTGGTGTGATCATTAAACGACTAATTTTCTTCTTAATTTCTTGTTCCATTTTATCCTCCTTAATGGTTATTATTATAATAGAGAAAAGAAAAAAAGCAAGATTTTTCTTACTTTTTCGTTGCTTGAGCTTGAACTGCAGTAATGGCGATGACACCTACAATGTCTTCACTTGAACACCCACGAGATAAATCGTTAATTGGCGCATTGATTCCTTGTGTAATTGGTCCATATGCTTCGGCTTTAGCTAAGCGTTGTACTAGTTTATAACCAATATTTCCTGCATCTAAATCAGGGAAAATCAAGACATTAGCATGACCGGCCACTTCGCTATTTGGTGCCTTAGATTTAGCAACTTCTTCTATAATGGCAGCATCTAGTTGAAGTTCACCATCCATTTTATATTCTTTATATTTACTCTTAGCAATTTCTACTGCTTTTACTACTTTATCAACATCAGCATGTTTGGCACTACCTTTAGTGGAATGGGATAAAAAGGCCACAATTGGTTCTGCTTCGACTAATAGTTCAAAACTTTCGGCACTTGATTTCGCAATAGAAGCCAACTTTTCAGAATCGGGATTTTGTTCCAAGCCAGAATCGGCGAAAATAAAGGTTCCCTTCTCTCCATAAGGACAATCTGGTACCACCATTAAAAAGAATGCTGATACAAGTTCACAACCTGGTTTGGTTTTTATAATTTGAAGAGATGGTCTCAACGTATTGGCGGTCGAATGACATGCTCCAGAAACAACGCCATCTGCTTGATGATTATACACTAACATGCAAGCAAAGTACACGTAATCTTCTGTTAATAAACGGTTGGCTTCTTCTAGTGTCATTCCCTTATTTTTTCTTAACTCGGCTAATTGTTTAGTATATTGTTCAGTTAAATTCGAGGTTTTTGGATCAATAAAATCTGCTTTACTTAAGTCTAAATGTGGCGATTTTTTTTCTACTTCCGTTTTATTGCCAATTAAAATAATATCCGCCAACTCTTCTTTAAGTGCGATAGATGCGGCTTCTAGTACTCTTTCATCCATAGTTTCAGGAAGAATTATTTTCATTTTTTTAGTTTTAGCTCGCATCTTTATTTTTTCAATAAAATTCATATCTAATTCACCTACAAACATTATATCATACTTAGAAAAGAAAACTAGAATTATTGATCTAATTCTAGTTCATCTTCATCCAATACGACTAAATCTTTTAAATCTTCATCATCTGAGTTATCGATATCATCATCACTATCCATACTGTCGAACTCTTCAGCTTCTTCTTCCTCTTCTTCTTCGTTGATTGCTTCTAAGTCTTCATCATCTTCTTCATCGACAATTTTGATAATCTTATCAGAAGTATGTCTACTTCTAAGATCCCATTTTCCATCTTCCAATAGAATAAAACGTTTATCTGTCGTTAGTGAAGTATAATAATCTCCTATTTTTTGATCGAAAACAGCATCAGGTAATTCCAATAATTTAATGATTTTCTTAAATAGATTAGCGGTATTTTGTTCGCCTTTTTCTTCTAGTAACAAATTCGTAATGTCTTTATATGATAAAAGTTCTAAATCTTCTTTTTTCATATCTTTTAAACTCATATTTTGTCCTCCTATTTATCTAAAACAAAATTATTTTTCATTTTAAAATTATCATCTAAACTTATACCATTATTTCTATAGAAAAGCAACCTATTTTTTTACATTTTTTCTGGAACCATAATTCCTAATGTATCAAGCAATAAAATATTTGTATCGTAAACAATCTTAGTTAGTGCTAGCCAACTCGTTTTTAGGGCGTTATCTTCGCAAGTTAAAATATGATTTTCAGCGTAGAATTTATTATAACTACTTGTCAATTTATATAAATACTCACTGATATCATTTAAAGATTTTTCTTGGAAAGCATTTTCTAAGATAATTGGCATTCTAAGTAGAAGTTGAAAGATTTCTTTTTCTTCTTGAGTTTTAATTTTACTAATATATAAGTTTTCAATATCACAATTGGCCTTAGTAAGTAGAGAATTCATTCTAACAGTAGAATAAAGTAGATATGGACCAGTCTTTCCTTCTAAATCAGAGAATTTATTAACATCAAAGATAAAGTCCTTACTTCTAAATGGTAAGAAATCAGCATATTTAATTGTCGCAATTGTAATTTTTTCCGCTGTTTCTTCTTTTTTATCTTCAGCTACCATATCGATGTTAATTCGTTTTTCGATTTCTTGTTTAACCATATCCAATAAATCAGTAAGATTCATGACACCACCAGCACGGGTTTTGAATGGTTTTCCATCTATACCGTTCATCGTTCCAAAACCAAAAAACTCTAAGTTTGTGGTAGTTTTACTAATCCCAGATAGTTTGGCAGCACGAAATACTTGTTTGAAATATAGCTCTTGACGGTTATCGGTCAAATACCATATCTCATCAGGATTAAAACGTTCTTCACGAGAAATAAGAGTAGCGAGTTCTCTTGTTTGGTATACGGTTCCACCGTTTGTCTTTAAGACTACTAATGGTGGCATCGGTTCTTTATCCGTTTCTTGTTTGACATCAACGACAAGCGCGCCTTCACTTTCTCTAAGTAAGTTTTTCTCTTTTAATAAAGAGATTACTTTAGGAATATAAGGGTAGCAATCACTTTCTCCCTCCCATAAGTCGAAATCAACATTTAATCGTTTGTAAATTCCTTTGATATCTTGTTTAGATAATTCTTTAATTTTTTCCCAAAGGCGTGAGTATCCTGGATGTCCTTGTTCTATTTGCATTGTGATGGTTCTTACTTCTTCCATTACTGCTTCATCATCTTTGGCCTTTTGGGAGGCAAGAGGGTAAATTTCTTGAAGATCTTCTACTTTAATAGGAAGTTCTTCCTCTTCGCCTTGATAATTCTCTTTAAAATAGCACAAATTAGGATAGCGACTCTTGATTTCATAAATTACCATACCAGATTGTCTACCAATATCACCAAAGTGAACATCCGCAATTACTTCATGACCTAATAATTTGGTCAAACGTTTTAATGCCTCCCCTATATCAGCACTACGTAGATGACCAACATGTAGAGTTTTCGCAATATTAGCTCCACCATAATCGATAATGATTTTCTTTTTTTCTTGCTTATCGATATTAGAATAGATATCTTGTTTAATCGTATTCATTGCTTCGATATAAAATTCATCACTTAGACTGAGATTGATAAAGCCAGCCCCTGCTATATTTAAGCTACAAAACCTTGTATCTTTCTCTAATTCCTTTAAGATATTTTCCGCAATTGCTTTGGGATTTTGTTGATACTGTTTAGCTAAACTAAAGGCATTATTTATTTGATATTCACCAAATTCTTTTCTACTACTAGGAATTAAATTTACTTTATCTAAATCGTAACCTAATGATTTTATAATTTTTAAAATATCTTGTTCTAAATTTCTAATTATACTCATTCTTTCACCTCTTCACTATTGACTATATATTCTACTTCTTCATTAGATGGGAGTAATCGATACTTGACATGAAAGTGACTTTCACTAATCTCATATATCTTTGTTTTAATTTCTACTGTTCCTTTTTTTGATTCTTCTTTTAACAAAATTTCAATTCGTTCATCTTCTTTAAAATATAGAACCATTCGGTAATGATCACTTTCTCTAATCATCTGATTAGCATTTTTATCGATTACTATATGGATATTGGTAGAAGGTTCTACATAAGTTAAACGATTAAATTTTTCATCTATCTCGCCTGTTAAATTATATTCTTCGTGTTCAGATTGTGTTATCAGTGAAATACTTAAATTTACTTTTTTCATTTTATCACCCAGAAATCTAAGCATCATTATAGCATACCTCATGTAATTTTCCTACTTTTTTCCATTATTTTATTTATTTCCCTTTTAAAAACTTTTACTCTTACTTACTTTTAGTCTATTGTTTTTATACATATTTTTTTTAAAGTAATCCATATTAAAAATAGTATTGGAGGGATTTTATGAAGAAGTTAAAAAAAGTCATCAAAGTTTTTGTTTTATTGATGATTGTTGCCCTTTTAGCTTTTGGGGGTGTTATTCTTTATATTAAAATGTCTCCTAAATTAGAAATCAAAAACGCAAATGCTTTTTTAATGTATGACAGTCAAAATGAACTATTTTTTCAAGGAAGTGGTTCACAGGAATGGGTGAATTTAGAAGATATTTCAGATAAATTAATACAAGCGACGATTTATACTGAAGATAAGCACTTTTATCAACATTTTGGATTTGACTTTTTACGAATTGCGAAAGCGATGGTTGTGAATATTACTTCCGGAAGTAAAAGTCAAGGTGCAAGTACTATTTCTCAACAATATGCTAAAAACTTGTTTCTTGATTTTGATAAAACTTGGGAACGAAAGTTAAAGGAAATGTGGATTACTTTACAATTAGAAGTACACTATGATAAAGATGAAATCTTAGAAGGGTATTTAAATACTATTAATTATGGACACGGAATGTATGGTATTCAAAATGCAGCTAAATTTTATTTTGATAAAAATGCATCGGAACTAGACTGGGCAGAAGCAGCGATGCTTACAGGTATTCCTAAATCTCCTTCTAATTATTCTCCCATTGTGAATTTTGATTTAGCTAAACAAAGACAGGTAAATATTCTATATAATTTATATAAAAATAAGATAATTACAGAAGAGGAGTACAATCAAGCAAAGGAAGAAGAATTGACTATTGTAGGAGAAAAGAATTCTCAAGAACTAGCCAATATCATGTATTATCAAGATGCGGTTATGCGAGAGTTGAACTCTTTGGAAGAAATTCCAGAATCTTTGTTAGAAACCGGGGGAATTAAAATCTACACTAATTTAGATATGAATGCTCAAAGTATTTTAGAAAACAGCATTAAGAATAATTTAACGGGTGATAGTGAGTTACAAGTCGCTAGTGTCATGATGGATCCAAATACCGGGAAAATTCTCGCTTTGGTAGGAGGAAAAGATTACAATAAAAGTCAATATAATCGAGCTTATCAATCAGCAAGACAAGTTGGTTCAACGATGAAACCTTTCCTTTACTATGCTGCCTTAGAGAATGGTTTTACTTCAAGTACAACGTTTACTAGTGAACAAACTACATTTACTTTTTCTAACAATCAGACATATTCACCACAAAACTATGGGGATCAATATGGGAATAAACCAATTTCTTTAGCTACAGCAATTTCTTACTCTGATAATATTTATGCGGTTAAAACTCATATGTTTCTAGGCGAAGATGCTTTGGTCAATATTTCTAAACGCTTAGGAATAACTGCTGAATTAGAAGAAATTCCTTCTCTTCCTTTAGGTACAGCTAGTATCAATATTATTGAGATGGCTGCTGCTTATTCGGCATTTGCGAATGAAGGATATAAAGTAGAAGGATACTTAATTTCTAGGGTAGAAGATTTAAAGGGAAATGTTCTCTATGAACATAAAGAAGAAAAAGAAAACATTTTAAATAAAAGTTTAACTTATATTTTAAGTGAACTATTAACTTCTACTTATGATTCCACTTTTATTGATTACAATTACCCTACAGCAATTGGAATAGCACCTAAAATTAAGCATAAATTAGCTTTAAAAAGTGGAACTACTAATACCGATCATTGGTCGATTGGCTACAATCATAACATTGTTACTGCGGTTTGGATTGGCTATGATGATAACCGTGATATTGAGGCATCTGACTATAAATACTCTCGAAATATTTGGGTAGAAGCAACTGAGGGTTACTTGCAAGACCAAGAGGATGCGTGGTATAAGCAACCAAATAATGTGGTTGGTGTCCTAGTGAATCCTATTACAGGAAAACCGGCAACCGATGCGGATGAAAAGAAAAAAATTATGTATTATGTCAAAGGAACAGAACCCTCTACTACCGATACCGTTTTTGATGAACTATTAGAGCAGGATGAGCAAATATTAGAACAAAATTAGGTTTATGTACTATTTTTTTAATCCTTTCATATAGTTTTATAGGAAGGTGATTTGATGAATCCAGATTTTTCTAATCGAGTAACTACAACTAATCCTAATCTTATTTCCAATCAAAGTACATATCCACCCTATACAGATTTCCCAGGTTATCAAAATATTGTGCAACAACAGGCGGCTAATCCTCAATACGCAGAAACCATTTTTTCTAAGAACCATGGAAAACAAGTTTCTGTTTATCTTTCCTACCCTGACTCTGTAGAGTGGCGAGATCGCATTTTTAAAGGGATTATCATAGCGGATGGTAGAGATTACTTGTTATTAAAAGATAGTGAAGGAAAAACCATTCTATTATGGTTAGTTTATATTAACTATGCTATCTTTGATGAAGATATTAATTTCTAAAAGGAATTTTTCTGGCGATTTTCTTTCTTTCCTTACACAAATTAATTTACTAAATGAAAAAACAATGCTAAAATGATGGTATAGGATACGAGGGGATGTTATGTACTATATTATCGTCGGAATACTTATTTTAGTATTGATTATACTTTTAATCGAGGTTATTTATTATAATAAATTTCAAATGGCCAGAATCAGAATCAGTGAAGCAGAAAATAATATTGATATTCTTCTACAAAAAAAATTAACTTTATTAGAAAGAACTGTCAAAATTATCGAAGATTTTGATCCTAAATATCAAGAAGATCAGATTTTATCTGGATTATTAAAAATCAAAAATAAGAAATTAAATAATTTCGAATTAAATAAAGAATTAGAAAAACAAATGGCTGAATATAAGGGATTATTAGATTTAGAGTCTAGGTTAAAAGAAGTTGATGCTCTAAATACGATTAATTTTGATTTAATCGATATTGATAATGATTTGATTGCGGCAAAGAAATATTATAACGATACGATTATTTCTTATAATAAATTAGTAAAGTGTTTCCCTTCTAATTTTGTGGCACTTATTTTTCATTATCCACGGAAAGAATTTTATGCGGATGAAAAAGTAGAAATTTTTGAGATTTTGAAAGAAAAATAAAAAGAATAAGTACTTCTAATTTTTGATACTTATTCTTTTTTTCTGATTAATTAGTTATTTCCCAGTTAATTGGTTTTTCTCCTTTACTTACTAAAAAATTATTTGTTTTAGAGAAAGGATGACTACCAAAGAAACCGTTATAAGCAGATAGTGGTGAAGGGTGGGCAGATTCAATAATACAGTGATTAGGGTTAGTAATTAGTTTCTTTTTACTTCTTGCGTAACTTCCCCAGAGAATAAAAACAACTGGCTTTTCTTTTTGATTTAACTTTTCGATTACTGCATCAGTAAACGTTTCCCAGCCAAAGTTTTTATGAGACATTGGGTGATGTGCTTGAACGGTTAATACACTGTTTAACAGTAATACTCCTTCATTAGACCAAGCAACAAGACTACCATTTTGCGGAATACAACAGCCTAAATCATCATGTAATTCTTTAAAAATATTTTGAAGTGATGGAGGCTTTTGAATTCCTTTTTTTACAGAAAACGATAATCCTTCAGCTTGATTTTCTCCGTGATAAGGATCTTGTCCTAAGATAACGACTTTAGTATCAGAAAAACTAGTATTACGGAAAGCTTTAAAGATTTCTGCTTGTTGTGGATAAATGGTATGTTGATGATATTCTTGTTTTACTTTGATAATTAATTCTTCAAAATAGTCTTTTTCCATTTCTTCTTTTAATACTATATCCCAATCATTACCTATCATTTTATCACCTAACTTCTAGTCTTTATTATAATATAAACTTATTTATTTGGATAGAGATTTTTGATAATCAAAGACAATTTCTTTACGCATTTTTATCATGCAATACATATTAATTATTGCAAGTAAGGAAACTAAAGTATCAATTGTTTTCCATAGAATAGTTGGGCTTATTATACTGCCAATAATTAAGAGTAATATAGTTACTATTTTTAATAGATGAACTAGTTTATGACTGTTGTTTTTAAATAGATATTTGATATTACTTTCTCCATAATAATAACCGGCAATAATGGTAGAAAAAGCAAAGAAGAAAATAGAAAGTATTAGAAAGATATTTCCCAATTGGCCTAATTCTTTAGTTAAGGCATATTGAGTGATTTCGATACCATTAAGATTGGTAAAGACAAGGTTTTGATAGTCAGAAAGCAGAATTAAAATAGCGGTTGAGGTGCAGATGATAAAAGTGGTGAAATAAATACCTAAAATTTGTAGTAAGCCAAGGCCTACCTTATCAGTTACTAAAGAAGTAGAAGATGCTATCGAACCACTTCCTAAGCCGGCTTCGGTAGAAAATATTCCTCGTTGTAATCCGATAATAAAGGTAGTTAGAATACCAGTTGATGCTGCTTTGATATCAAATGCTGATGTAACGATTAATTGAAAAATGTCTGGTAATTGGCTGAAATTTTTAAAAATCACTAGAAGCGACACCGAAAGGTAACCAACACCCATAATCGGTACCATTTTACTTGTTATATGAACAATTCCGTTTAATCCTTTAACTATGATTATACCGGATAAAAATGCGATAAAAAAGCCAATAAGAATATGTGGGATAGGTAGATATTCACTGATAGATTTAGTGATTGTATTGGCTTGGATAGTCATAAAACCAAAGATATAGGCAATAATAATCAAAATGGCATAAGTTTTAGCTAATTTTTTCTTATTTAATCCTTTATCTATATAATAAGCCGGTCCTCCTTTATATTCATCGCCATCTTTTTCTTGATATTTAGCGCCTAAATAACTTTCACAGTAAGCATTAATGGAAGTAAATATAGTGATAATCCACATCCAAAAAATAGAACCCGGACCACCTATATAAATAGCGATAGCGATTCCTGCAAGTGAGCCTACACCGATCCTTGCGGCTAGGGACATACTCAAACTAGCTAATGGAGAAATGGTGTTTTTGCTTTTTCCTTTACAGGTTTTAAATAATTTGAATAAATGAAGCTGAGGAAAATTTAGACGATAAGAAAAATAAAGTCCTCCGCCCAATAGACAAACGGTAGCTATACTCCATAGAATATCGGTTACTATTTCCATAGGATCACCCGTACTATTCTATGAAATATTGACTCTATTTATTAAAACTTAATTAGCTTTGTTTTATAGGTATCTGTTTTTTTATCTGTTCGATTTGACTTTTTAAGTTTTGTGTATATTAAATGGATGAGGGAATTGGCTTTTTCTATATGAAAAAAGTGAAACAAGGGGGACAATATTTACTTATAGTTAACTTTCGTTAAAAAAAGAATACGATTCTTTAACCGTACTCTATTATTTATGATATTTTTCATTATGGATAATCTTATAGCTTCGATAAAGTTGTTCTAGAAGAAGAAGGCGAAATAGTTGATGAGGAAAAGTCAATTTAGAAAAAGAAAGATGTTCATTAGCTAAATTTTTCAAGTCTTGATGAATTCCGTGGGATCCTCCAATTAGAAAAGTAACTGTACTATTTTGCATTTGAAGACGATCAATCTTTTCTGAAAGGTTAGGGGAATCCACTTGGGGAGCATCGATTTCTAAAGTAATCAAATAATCTTTAGGATTTAATACTTTTTCTATTCGCTCTTTTTCTTTAAGTAGACAAATTTTCTCGTCATCACTTTTTTCATCCGCTAGTTCGATAATTTCTAATTTTGTATATTTTTCTAATCTTTTTTGATATTCATAACAGGCATCTTGAAAATATTTTTCTTTTAGTTTTCCAATACAAATTATCTTAATCATTTTTATACCTCGATCGTTTCTAGTGATTCATATTGTTTGGCAATGATGATTTCTTTATCGATATGATGTTCTTCTAAAACTTCTTTCGTCGTTTGATAAGCTAATTCTTCAGTATTATTGTTCTCACTGATATGTGCTAAAATAATATATTTTGTTTTATCCCCAACAATTTCTTGTAGATATCTAGCAGTAGTGTGATTGGATAAGTGGCCTTTATCACTTAGTACTCGTTGCTTAAGGATGTAAGGGTAGGGACCTTCCATTACCATTTTTTCATCGTGATTACTTTCAATCACATATAAGTCTTTATTTTTCATTTTCTTTAAATAGCGGCGATTAATGTAGCCTGTATCGGTTACATAAACGATACTTTTCTCATCATTAGATAGTATATACCCTACAGAATCTACATCATGAGAAGTATGCATAAGTTCTATTTCGATATCATTTAAGAAGAAATGCTCCTCTAAGTAGCGACACGACGTAAGCGGTATTTTTTCTTTTAACTCTTTGATCATTTCTAAACTAGCATAAACGGGAATATTGGTCTTTTTTACCAGAGTTTGTAAACCTTTGATGTGATCAGAATGAGTATGTGTAAGTAGGATTGCATCTAAATCTTGTGGGGTTTTATTTATGGTTGATAGTTCTGATAAAAGATGCGGATAAGTAATGCCAATATCAATTAGGATTTTGCTTTTCTTAGTCTCAACATAAGTGGAGTTACCTTTAGAACCACTTGCTAATACTTTTAGTTTCATGATTAGAAAAAGTTGAATGGGCTAACAGCTACCCCACCACGATATGGCATTCCTCGATAAATAGCAAAATGAAGGTGAACACCTGTCGCAAAACCACTATCTCCAGCTGTTCCAATTTGATCTCCTGCCATGACAACATCTCCTGCTTTACGAATCCGGGAATTCATATGCGCGTACATCGTATAATATCCATTACTATGTGCAATTACAATATAGTTACCATTTGTACTTGTATATCCTGATTGAACTACAAGTCCATTATTGGCTGCTTTGATTGGTGAACCACGACCAATACCACTAATATCTATTCCTTCATGAAGTTTTCCCCATCGCCAACCAAAGCTACTAGAAATCGTATATGGAGCTATTGTTGGCCATACCCAACTGCCGACTCCTACTGGTACTTCTTGATTAGTAATTGAAGAAGAAGTATTTTGTCTTTTCTTAGTACCACGAACAACCACTTTATTGACAACAGGAATAATTTTTTCTTCAGAAACAGGGATAACATTGGTAATTTCCCCATTGATTATTTGATGCTTCTCTGTTACTAAACTTAATCCTTCTGACCCTTCTTCTTTTACTTTTTCATAGCCAATATATTGATTAGGGTCATCTTCATATACTGTTTGAATCTCAACCGTTTTCTTTGATACAACGTGAGTTTCTTCTACAGTGTCGAATTGGGGTTGAATAACGCCTAGAACGACTTCTTTTCCAGGATATAATAAATCATTAGGTGATGTATATTCAGTATTGGCAATGAGAAATTCTTCTGGAGATAATTTGTTATTGAAAGCAATATCTTCAATCGTATCTCCTTCTTGTACAATATAAGTGGCTTGATCTTCAATGGTACCAAATAATAGAAATCTACTTAATTCATCCTCAGTTAAATAAATTTTTTCTCCGGTTGGAATTCTACCTTTATGAATACTGATATTGTTTTGAATATATAAATCTTCGATAATTGTTCCTGTTTCTTGAATTTCTGCTTGAGTATCGTTTAAAAAGTCATGGTAACTATCTTCATTGATAAAGGAAGTAATTGTTTTTTCTACTGAATTGGTAAATACTTCTTTATCCAAAACATATAAAACAATGTCAGGAGTGGTTGTAGCCTCTCCTCCTTCGGTTTCCTTTTCAATTCCTTCAATAACAATTTTATAGCCATCAATAGTAAATGATTCACTACCTCTTTTTTCTTGAATTTTTTGATATATTTCATCAACGGTAGAAATTTTTTGATCATAAGTAATCTCTTGAACAATGTCTAAGTCATTAGGTACATAAACTTTATTTACTTGATATTTCTTTTTTATTTCACTTTGTTTTTCATCGATGAAGTTTTCTAGATCTTCTTGGGATTCAATCAGACCAAGGGATTCACCACCAAGATAAACATGGTATAGTTGGTTTGGTTCATTCTTATTCTTTATTCCTAATATTTTGGCATATGTAGTTGTTGGATTGCTTCCTAAATAAACGACAATTCCAGTAATCATTAAAGCAATTACCGTTAAAATGGTAGTCTTTTTATCCACTTTCTTCACCTCTACTATCTTTGATAAAATTTAAAAAGGTACTGGTACTTTTTCGAAATAATAAATCAATTTTTCCGGTTGGGCCATTACGATGTTTACCAATAATTAGTTCACTTAAGCTAGGATCGGGAGCTTCACTGCTATCTTTAATCGTTTGATAATAGTCATCACGATATAGTAAGGCAACGATGTCGGCATCTTGTTCAATCGAGCCAGATTCTCTCAAATCACTCATTTTAGGACGTTTGTCCTCTCTACTTTCTACGCCACGGGAAAGCTGAGCTAAAGCAATAACTGGAATGTTTAACTCCATAGCCATCTTTTTTAAACTTCTAGAGATATCGGTAATCTCTGCTTGACGGTTATTACCATAATTTCCCCCCATAGTTAGAAGTTGTAAGTGATCAATAATGACTAAATCTAGGCCATCTTCACTAGTAGCCAAACGGCGACATTTAGTTTTTAGTTCTCCGACAGTTACACCAGCATCATCTGAAATATAAAGCTTAGCACCTGCTAACTGACTTTTAGCTTCAGTAATTCTTTTCCAATCATTATTTAGTAAATTACCATTCGTTAGTTTTTGACCTTCGATTTGTCCTAACGAAGAGATAATACGACTGGCTAATTGCTCGGCACCCATTTCAAGGGAAAAAATCGCAACGCTTTTATTGGTGTTGATTGCAACATTAGTCGCTAAGTTCAAAGCAAAGGCTGTTTTTCCCATTGCCGGACGCGCTGCCAAGATAATCAATTGATTTTCTTGGAGACCAGAAGTTAATTTATCTAATTCATACCAGCCTGTTGGAATTCCTGTTATTTCTCCTTTTGATTGAGCTAATTTTTCTAAATTTAATTGAACATCATTGAGTACTTCTTGGATTTTTCTAAATTCACTACTACGACGATTTTTAATAATACCTACAATTTTACGTTCTACTTGGTCTAATACATCTGTAACTTCTCCTTCATGTTCATAAGCAAGGGTTGCAATTTCTGTTGATGTATCAATTACATCTCGAAGCATCGCATTATCTTCTACGATTTGGATATAATAATCAATATTTGCGGCTGTTGGAACAGTATCGATAATTTCTGTTAAGTACTCTACTCCCCCTACTTCATTTAGTTTGCTTGTTTGATTGAGTTCAGCAGTTACTGTTGTTAAATCAATAGGTACTTTTTTATCATACAATTCAGCGAGTACAGAGAAAATGATACCGTTTTTCTCATTATAAAAACTTCTTTTCGATAGTTTTTCTGTTGCTTTTTCGATAGCTAGTTTCGATAAGAACATCGCTCCTAAAACTGACTGTTCAGCGACCACATCATTAGGTATTGTTTTGGTTGCCATTTGTTTCACCTCCGGGTGTTATTTTACTAATTGTACTTTAAGGTTCGCAACAACCTCTTTAAAGAGATTCACCTTTACTTGGTGATAGCCTAAAGTGGTTAAGTTTCCAATTAACTCGATTTGTCTTTTTTCGATTTTATGTCCTCTTTTATGAAGCTCATCTTTAATTTGTTTAGGGCTTACACTACCAAAAACTTTATCTTGTTCTCCGGTTTTTACTTTAAATAATAGGGTTAACTTTTCTAATTTTTCTTTTTCTATTAGCGCTTCTTGGCGTTTTTTATCTTCTTCTTGTTGGTGCTTTTGCTTTTCTTCTTCGTATACTTCTAAATTTTTTCCTGTTACTTGAACAGCATAACCGTTTTTGATTAAATAATTTTTGGCATACCCATCTTTTACTTCTTTAATATCCCCTTTTTTCGCAATTTTTTTTAAATCTTTAACAAATATTACTTTCATATATTCTTCCCCCTATTCGTTTAGAATTGTCAGTAATTTTTCTTTTACTTCGCGAATGGAATTTGCTTCTATTTGGGTTGCGGCATCGTGTTTATCTCCACCACCACCTAATTTCTCCATGATTTTTCCTACATTCAATCGTCCTTCACTACGAGCACTAATTCCAATTTTATTTTCTTGATTCCAACCGATAACAAAACTTGCTTCAATATCATTGAACTGAATGAGAGTGGAAGCAATTTTCGCAAGTTCTTCTCGTTTATATTTAATTTTCTCCACTCCAGTCGTAACGGCATATTTTTCTTTAACTATTTCAATATTCGTAATTACTTTTTGCCTAGCTATATACTCTTTAATATTTTGTTTTAAATAATATTGAACTTTTTTTGGATCAGCCCCAAAAGATGCGAGATAATAAGCAGTGAAATAAGTCTTAGCTTGTGTCTTTAATACAAAATTATTGGTATCTAAGACAATTCCAGCTAGAATAATTGTGGCAATTTCTGGGGATACTTTGATTCGGTAATGACTTAGTAATTGAGTGATCATTTCGCAAGTTGATGAGGACTCTTTATCGATAATTAATAATCCTCGATTAATGGTATATTCATTAGTTTGATGATGATCAATTACAATAATATCTTCAAATTCATTTAATATTTCTGGATTAGATAATAAATTTATTTTATTGGTATCAACGATAATTAACAAGTTTTTCTTTGATTTCTTTTCTTTAAGTTCTTGACTGGTAATGAAAATCCTTTTAGGTTGTTCACTAATTACTTTTTCAACCCCTAATTCATGAACTTTATCATCTACGATAATGTAAGATTCCTTACGATACTTTTTTATAATATTGTGTAAGCCTAAGGCACTTCCAATCGCATCTAAGTCTAAATTTTGATGACCAACGATAAAAATCGTCTGATGGGACTTAATTTTTCTTTTTATTTCTTTGGCATAGTTTTGTATATTCATCTTGCCTCCTTAGAAAACCCCATTTTCATTATACTACAAATTTAACGCTCTGTCATCTCTTCTACTAGTTGAAAAAGACTATCAACGGGATAGTTGGTAGTCTTTTTACTATTTCGTATATGGTAATAAAGCAATAGCACGAGCACGTTTAATTTGCTCAGCGATATATCTTTGATGTTTTGCACAATTACCAGTAATTCTTCTTGGTAAGATTTTACCACGATCATTAATATATTTTTTTAAAGTATCTACATCTTTATAATCAACATTTTTACCTGTACACATGTAACATACTTTTTTCTTTTTTCTATAAAATTCTGCCATACTTTCCCTCCTTCTTTAGAATGGTAATTCATCATCATTAATTTCAATACTAGAACCAAAATCTGCAAAAGGATCTGAAGAAACATCAGTTGTACTATTTGAAACAGTTTCTGTTGGAGTAGCAAAATCATATGGAGACGGATTGGTGTTAGCAGATGGCATAGGACTTACAGTACTTGTCATACCTGATGATGAAGCTGATCTACTATCTAAGAATTGAACATTATCGGCAACAACTTCTGTCACATAACGTTTACTTCCATCTTGGGCATCATAGCTTCTTGTTTGAATTCTTCCGTCGATTGCTACTTGGCTACCTTTGGTTAAGTATTGTTTTACATTTTCCGCTTGTTTACGCCATACAACAACATTAATAAAATCTGCTTCACGTTCACCATTTTGATTAGTGAAATTTCTATTTACCGCAACAGTAAATGAGGCAGCAGCTGTATTTGTACTTGTATAACGTAATTCAGGATCTTTTGTTAATCTTCCGATTAAAAAAACTTTATTCATTTTATACCTCTCTTAATCTTCTACTCTTACGATTAAATGACGAATAATATTTTCGTTGATAAGAGCTAAACGATCAAATTCTTTTGTAGCTGTTGTATTTTCCGTTTCGATTACAAATAAGAAGTAGTAACCTGTCTTATACTTATTAATTTCATAGGCAAGTTCTCTTTGTCCCATTTCTTTTACGTCTAATACTTTAGCTTCATTTTTCTCTAAAGTTTCTTTCATGGAATTAGCTACTTTCTTGATGTTTTCTTCCTCTAAATCAGGTTTTACGATGAACATAATTTCATATTTTTTCATATCTTTACACCTCCTTCTGGACTTAAGGCCAATACTTTGGCAAGGAGTATTAAATACTCGCTAGTAATATACCAAAAAAAAGCATTCTTGTAAATGCTTTTGTTCATTTTTCTTTAATCTTTACTATTTCCAAATAGATTTAATAAATCAAGGAATATGTTAATGAAGTCTAAGTAAAGTTCAAAGGCGCCAATTACGGCCAAATTTTCTTCATTTACCCAACCATCTAAACGTTTTATTTTTTGAATGTCATAAGCAATAAATCCTAAGAAGATTAGTACACTAATACCAGATAGAATCATATCAAAAGTACTATTCTGTAAGAAGATATTGATGATTGTACAGATGATAATACCAAATAAGGCCATTAATAATATTGTACCTATTTTTGTTAAATCTACTTTAGTTGTCTTACCAATAATAGCAAATATCAAGAATAAGATTGCGGTAACTAAAAATACTAGCATGATTGATTCTATTTTATAGACAATAAATATCGAGGAGAATGTTAAGCCAGTAAAGAATGTATACAATAAGTAACAAATTTTCGCTGTTATTGGACTCATTTTATATATTCTTGCGGATAAGAAAATGGCTAAACCAAGTTCTACAATTAGTAAAATCCAATAACCACTTTTATTAAAAATTACTTCTAGCGCATCAACATTAGTTGAAGTATAGATTCCTGTTAAGAATGTTACTAGTAAACCTATAAACATCCACATAAACACTTTAGAATATATTTTATTATTCACTTTTAAAACCTTCTTTCTTATTTTTATTTTATGCCTTTTCTCAAGTATTATTTATGGAGTATAACTATGAATAGTATCTGTTAAAACCGAAAAATTAAACTGATTGATACCTTTTGACTGTATTGTTAAAATTGCTGTCATTTCGAATTCAACATCTTCAGTATGACATGTTACTTGATATTTTCTAAGCCCACAGTTATCGTCTGTACAAGTTTGTTCTTCGGATTTATCGCAAATGGCTTCAGTATAGACGGTTTCTTCTTTTAAATAGTCGGTAGCCGCTTTTAGAATTTCTTCTTCTGTCAATCTTGGTTCTGATTCTTTATCGAAGAAAATTGTTTGGATCACTGAAAATATCGCAAAGCCAACAATAGCTAGTAGAAAAATAGAGAGTAATGGACTATTTTCGTTTTTCTTTTTATTTGCCAACGATTCATAGCTGTATTTTTTTCTATCTTGATTGATTAGTTTTAGAGCTTCATCGTCTATTTTACTCATAAATTTTTCCTATACGTTAAATCTAAAATGACAGATATCTCCATCTTGCATTAGATACTCTTTACCTTCTAGTCTAGCTTTACCGGCTTCTTTTACTTTTTGTTCGCTTCCTAATTCAACTAAATCTGTATAGGAAATTACTTCGGCACGGATGAATCCTTTTTCAAAATCTGTATGAATAATTCCGGCACATTCTTTCGCATTCATTCCTTTACGGAACGTCCAAGCTCTTACTTCATCTTTTCCAACCGTAAAATAAGTCGCAAGTCCTAGTAAATCATAAGTTGCTTTAATTAATTGATCTAGACCACTCATAGGAATTCCTAATGCCTGAAGCATTTCTTGTTTATCTTGTTCTTCTAATTGACTTAATTCTTCTTCAATTTTGGCGCAAACTTTAATAACTTTTGATCCTTCTTTACCGGCATATTCTTCTACTTGTTGGATATAAAGATTATCTGGCTCTGTTAATTCTTCTTCATCAATATTCGCTAAATAGATAATTGGTTTCATTGTCAAAAAATTATATGATTTTAGGGCTCTCTTTTCTTCAGCGGTAAAATCAACAGTTCGTAAAGGGTGATTTTCTTCTAGTGCTTTCTTAGCTTTTTCTAGTGCCTCTAATTCAATTAATTCTTCTTTAACTTTAGAAGTACGTACTTTCTTTTCCATTTTTTCAATACGATTTCCAATACTTTCTAAATCAGCTAGAATTAGTTCTAGACTGATAATTTCGATGTCACGAATAGGATCAACTTTTCCTTCGACATGAATAATATCTTTATTTTCAAAACATCTTACTACTTCAACAATCGCATCAGT
Source organism: uncultured bacterium (assembly GCA_949296705.1). Classification (GTDB taxonomy): domain Bacteria; phylum Bacillota_I; class Bacilli_A; order RF39; family UBA660; genus Alloscybalousia. Next base: position 43,656 of record CASFOW010000035.1, on the reverse strand, counting down.
TTCCCGAATATGAGATAGAAACTTGTTGCCTAATCCTTCTCCTTGACTAGCACCTTTTACTAAACCAGCTATGTCCGTAAATTCAAAAGCGGTAGGAATTTTTTGTTTTGGCTCATACATGGCATTCAATTTTTCTAATCGTTCATCGGGTACTGTAACTACACCAACATTAGGATCAATGGTTGCAAATGGATAATTTGCTGCTAAAATACTATTTTTTGTGATTGCATTGAATAAGGTACTCTTTCCTACATTAGGAAGCCCTACTATTCCTGCTGTTAAACCCATAAATATTACCTCATTTCCAGTATTAGTATATCATAACTTAAAGAAAAAAGAAAACAACTTTAACTTATGTTAAGTTGCTTATAAAGTTGGATATACTTCAGGACCAATTGGTAAACCTGAGATATACCATAATATAATGATTGTAATCCAAGTCAAACTAATAATTAAACAAAAAGGAGTTACTAATTTTAAAGCATCTGTTATCGTAATCGGTTTCTTTTTATTTGGATTATACATGTTTAAATATCCGATAAAAATTACAAAGTAAGCCAGTAACGGTGTAATCCCTTTTGTCATTGAATCAGCTGCCCGTAAGATAAATTGAGAAAACTCTGGGGTAATATTGGCTTGCATCAATTTTGGTACTACTACTGGTGCAAGAATAGTCCATTTTGCGACTGGTGTCGTTGTGAAAAGGTTAACAATGGCAATAACTAAAATTACTAATAGGATTAGTGGGACTCCAGTAAAGTTTAAACTATTAATCATATTGGCTCCCCATGCCGTAATTACCGTTCCAATATTTGATTCTTTAAATACAGCTATGAATTGAGAGGCAAAAAAGATTAAAATTACTAGGCTACCAATATCTGCTATATATTTTCCAGAATCCGTAATTAATTGCTTGTCGTTTTTGATTGTCTTAGCACCAATTCCATAGGCGATGCCAACCACTAAGAAATATAGGGCGATTAGAAAAGTAAATCCATCTTGAAAATAAGAGTTACTTCCGAATACTTGGCCGAGATATGTTGTCTCTTCCATATCCAGTAACATTCCAGAGAATGGTAAATTTGGTAATAACGAGTAAACGAAGAAAACAAAAAAAGCTATTGTAGCGAAGAAGGCATTATTTAATCCTTTTTTCTCACGAGATTCTTCTTCTAATTTTCTCTGTTCAGCTTCTTCGACATCTTCAATTACTTCTAATTCGACAGTTACTTCATTTGGATCTTTATATTTTCCTAATTTAGGAATCACTATTTTTTCAATAACGATTGTACCTACTATTGATAAAATTATCGAAGACAGGATAATAATAATTAGATTTGAGCTTAATGCAATATGGTAATTAGTGTCAATCATTCTAGCTGCAGCTTCTGTAATCGGGTTAAGATTTACTTCCATCGAACCAACGAATAAGGTGACACCATATCCAAATGCTACCCCACAAAAAGCAGTAATAATTCCCGCTAATGGGTTACGTTTATTTTTTAGAAATATGATTGCAGATAATGGAATTAGAATAACATAACCGATTTCGTTAATTAGACTAGAAATAATAGAGATGAAAAGCAATATAAATGTGATTTTTTTATTATCAATTTTTACTAATACTCGTTTAATAAAGGTATCTAAAAATCCAGTTGCTTGAGCAACAGATAGACCAATTAGAGAAATCAATAAAGTACTTAGGGTCGTAAAACTGATGAAGTTTCTAGCAGCATTACTAATCACATATTTTAATCCATCATAATTAAATAAATTCTTTACAGTTACTAGAGTATTTTCAAGTTCGTAAGTGGCCAAGTTTAAATTACTATAGGTTGCTTGAATTTCTAAAACAGAAAATATTCCGCTTAAAATAATAACGATAGCGGTCATTAAGATAAAAGCTGTAACGGGATGAAAATGGAACCGTTTTAGTTTTAATTTTTTCTTATTTTTCATCATTTACACTCCTCGTTAGTGAGTACTTTTTTTATTTTTTTGTTAAATTCGATTCTTGGCATCATGATTGTTCTACCGCAGTTGCAACACTTTATCTTAATGTCAGCACCGAGTCTTATAATTTCCCATTCATTACTACCACAAGGATGTTGCTTTTTCATCACTACTTTACTATTTAAAGTATATTCTTTATTTTCCATGATGCACCTCAATTTGATTATATGGAATGTTGATATTATTTTTCTCAAAACAAAGAATGATTTCTTTTCTAATTTGACGAGCAATTCCATAGTGTTCCATACTCACGGTTGGTACAATTAAACGATAGATTAAAGCAGAATCAGAAAATTTATCAATCCCTAATACTTCAACATCCCCTTTTAATTTAGGAAGTTTTTTTGTTAAATCTTTAGCTAAAGTATTCAAAACTTCTTCTACTTTATCTAAATCTTCATTATAGCCTACCCCAACATCTACAATCGCAAGGGAACTAGAAATACTATAATTAATTACTTCTGTAATATTACGATTAGCAAGGATTTTTACTTCACCTTCCCAACTTTTAATTCTAGTTGTTTTAAGTCCTAAAAAAACGACTTCACCTTTAAACCCATTTATTGAGATTGTATCTCCCATAGCGTATTGATTTTCTAAAATGATTCCCATTCCAGCAATAATATCTTTAGCTAAATCTTGAAGAGCTAAACTAGCAACAACACCAGCAATTCCTAATCCAGCTAAAATAGAAGTTACATTTACTCCATATACGGTTAGTATAGCTAAAACTAAGAATAAAATAATGACATATTTGATAATATTATTCATTAATACCCGAAAGGTTTCTGTTTTTTTATAGTTATAACTATTTTTATTTAAACTTTTTTGTTTACTTTTTATAATTGTTCCAATTAGCTTTTTACAAATTCCATTTAAAATAATAGCTATACATATATAAATGATTGGTAAATAGATTTCTGGAATCATTATTTTTTCTAGCATTTCTTCACTTCCTCATCAGATGGTTTTCTCTTGATCAATCCCTATTATTTCTAATAGGCGATTTAAATCATTACGATTGACGAAAGAAATTTCTAATTTATTATGATTAATTTTTACTTTAGTTCCTAACTTTTCGGATAAACTTTCCTCAATATTTCGATATTCTGTAGAAATATTTACTTTCTTCGTTTTATGATTTTTTTCTTCTGTTGGTTCAAAAGCTAAATTTTCTACTTGACGAACACTTAAATTCTCCATTACTACTTTTTGAGCTAGATCTTTAATTTTTGTTGGATTTTCTAATTTACTTAATGCACGGGCATGCCCCATTGTCAATTTATTCTCCATGATTAGGTCTTTTACTTCTTCTGGTAATGTCAAAATTCCCAACATATTGGTAATATGACTTCTACTTTTACCAATTCTTTTGGCTAATGCTTCTTGGGTTAGGGATAGTTCTTCAATCAATTTTTTATAAGCAAGTGCTTCCTCTAAGGCATTTAGATTTTCACGTTGTAGATTCTCTAATAGGGCGATTTCCATCATCTCTTGGTCGCTAAAGTCACGAAGAATAGCTGGAATTGTTTCCTTTCCCGCTAAAATTGATGCTTTTACTCGTCTTTCACCGGCTATAATTTCGTAGCCCTTTATACTTTTTTTGGCAATTATTGGTTGAAATACACCATATTCTTTAATAGAATTCGCTAATTCTTGAAGAGCTCTTTCATCAAAATTTTTACGAGGTTGATAAGGATTACTACGTAATTCTGATAAATTTAACTCTACAATTTCTTCTTTTGGAGTTGATGTAATGATTTTTTCCTCGATTGTTTCATAATTCATTGGTTCATTATTGAATAATTCTTCTAAGCCTCTTCCTAAGGCTTTTCTTCTACTTTGTGTTTGTAGTTGTGTTTGTGTTTCCATTTCTTTCAATCACTTCCTTTGCTAAATTTAAATAAGCAATCGATCCACGGTGTTTGGAATCATAGGCGATGATCGGTGTGCCATGTGATGGAGCTTCAGCAATCCTAACAAGTCTTGGGATGATGGTATTATATACTCGCTCTTTAAAGAATCTTCTAATATCTTCTACTACTTCTAAGCATAGAATTGCTCGTGAATCGAGCATAGTAAGAAGAACCCCTTCAATATCTAGGTTAGGATTTAAATTCTTTTGTGCTAACATGATTGTATTTAGTAGCTGGGTAATTCCTTCAAGGGCAAAAAATTCACACTGAACGGGAATAATTACAGAATTAGATGCCGTTAGGGCATTAGTTGTAATTAAACCGAGTGATGGTGGGCAATCAATAATGATATAGTCAAATGACTCCTTAATAGGATCTAATGCTTTTTTTAATTGAACATTCTTTGAAAAGTTTTGATCCAGTTTACTTTTTTCCATAAGCTCAATATCAATACCAGCTAAATTAATTGTTGCCGGCAGAAGATAAAGATTTTTATATTTTGTTTTAATAATTGCTTCGATTACATTACATTTTTCTGTCATAACATCGTGAACACTTTTACTAATATCTCCTTTATTGATACCCACGCCTGTTGTTGCATTTCCTTGAGGATCCAAATCGATTAACAATACTCTTTTTCCTAAGTAAGCTAAAGACGCAGAAAGATTGATACTCGTTGTCGTTTTTCCTACTCCACCTTTTTGATTTACTAATGATATTATCTTTCCCATGCTTTTACCACCTTTTTTGTTTTTCTACTATTCTATTTTAACAGAAAACATTAAAATAGGAAACCTCTTGTTAAAAAAAAGTAGAACTCTCTACTTTTAGATATCTTTATTGATTTTTACTACTACTTGATAAGTATTTTCGAAATCTAATTCTTCGACTTTAATAACAAATCCTTTATTTTCTAGATTACTTACTGTTCTTCTTAGTTCTTTTACTGCATCTTTTAATGAATACAATTCTTCATCATCCAATAATTCCTCAACTGGATCAGTATGGACAATCTTTTTGTTACTTACTCCAGAAGTTGGAGTTGATTGATGTGGTTCTATGGTCATAGATGAGTCATCTTCATCATCATTTAAAACAAAGATATTCTTTACTGGTGTTGATGGCGATTTTGTATTAACTTGTGGAGTTTTTTCTACCGTCTCTACTTTAGAACTAGCCTGATTCGATGAAGCAAGCAAGTCTATTGGAGGATGAGGAATATCGTTATCCAAGTTTATTGTGGGATTAGACGGAGTAACTGGACTTGGAATTTCTATTGGTGATGGAGTATTAGTTATTGGGTTGGTTTCCAAATTCACATTTCCTGAATTAGTTTCATTAGAAATCGGTTCTTCTATTCCTTTTAATTTTCTAATTGCATTATCTAGTTCTCTAACTGTCATTCTTTTTTCAATAATATCATGAAGCATATTGATTTGATCTTCTCTTGAATCTAAATTTAATAAACTTCTGGCATGCCTTTCTGATATCTGGTCATGAAGTAGTGCTTCTTGAACTTCATCTGGTAAAGATAACAAACGCATTTTATTGGCAATTGAAGCTTGAGATTTTCCCATAGTACGTCCAAGTTCTTCTTGAGTCATCGAATCTAGCTCTAGGATTTTTTGATAAGTTCTCGCTTCTTCTATTGGTGTTAGATCTTTTCGTTGTAAGTTTTCTAGTAAAGCTACTTTTGAAGTTTCTTTATCATCTAAATTTCTAATAATAGCCGGAATCTTAGTTAGGCCTGCCATCGCTGATGCTTTATATCTTCTCTCTCCAGCAATTATTTCGTATTTATCTCCTATTTTACGGACAATGATTGGTTGAATTACTCCATGCGCTCGGATGGAATCAGCTAATTCTCGTAAAGCCTGTTCATTAAATACTTCACGTGGTTGAAAACGGTTAGGGATAATGTCATCTAAATACAAATCCACTACTTCTCTATCCATAAATTAACCCTCTTTTCATTCTTCTGTTATTCTTTATCATATTCATTATATCATATTTTTTTTACTAGACAAGAAAAAAGCCAAATTTTACTTTGACTACATAGAATTTTTTATATTTTATTTATTAGTTTTTACTTGAGTTTTAAAATTTTTTTCTTTGAACTTATGTCTAATTGTGTATCTTGTACATAGGAAAGTTGATTTTTAAGTGCTAATTCTGCTTTTATTAACTCTTGTCCTAAATAGAAAGCATGATCGATATTACTGATGTAAAAAGTGCATTGATTTCTCAATTCAAGAGCACTTTTTCCTGTAAATTTACGTAATTCTTTACCTGATACACTATAGAAAGTAACTTGAATCTCTTGATTTTCTATTGTTACGGTAAAATATCCTCTTTCATCTTCTTCACAAAAAGAAATGTTTTTTTCATTCAAGCGTTTTTCTAAATCTGCAAAATTCCTCTCGTAAATATGAGCACTTCCTGCAATGGTATTGACATAGCCTTTTTGATAGCCAAGAGATTGGCATAGTTCTTGTTGAATTTTTAAAATCCCATAAATATTTCTAGGCCAACCGTTATAGACATCATTAGCTCTGATATAAGTAAGAAGATGAAGATATTCTCCTTCAATTATAGCTTGATACAGGTCAAGGCATGGTCCCTCTTTGGCTTCAATATCGATAGCGGGAATCCAAAGAGTAGCAACCGCTCTTCTAGAAAAGGGCTTTTCTCTTAATGTATCTACCATATATTGAAATTGATCTTTCCCAAATTGATCCCGATAACGATTTCCATAAGTGTATTTTACTCCATCAGGCACAGCTTTAGAAAGAATACTTTTCTCATATTCTTCTAATTCTTCTTTAGTAATGTCAATTATTCCAGCCATACTTGGATCACTCAAATCTTCATTTCTGATAATCATAGATAAATTAATTAGTTCTAATTGATTTTCATCATAATCAGATGGTTTTAAGTATCCATAGGTGTGAATTAATTTTAAGGCACGATTCCACGCTTCATAGACAGTATTGGCTCGTACCGTAAAACCTACCTTTTCACTTGGAATTTGATGCTGGAGTTCTAAAGGATTTTCTTCAATCTCGGTAATTTTACACCAGTCTTTTTCCAATATTTTTATTTCTTTTAATTCCTTTTCTAAGTCTTTTCTCTTTACTACTCTGATATGATTTTTAAAATAGGAACTAAATTCTAATAAGTTTTCTTCTGTAAATTGAAATTTTGGTTCAAAAGTTAACACGTTAGTGTTTAGAAATTGTAAAAAAGCAGTTATACCTTCTGCCATTTCATTTTGTAATGAAGAATCTTCCAAAACAATTAATTCTGTGATCTGTGGATTTAAAAACAAGTTAGCTATTATATAATTAATACCATTTTTAGTGTATAAATTACCACAGGTTACAATTTTTCTCTTAGCTTCTTCACTTAGATGATTTAAAATCATATCCGTTGATTTCCAGCCGGTAATGATACCTAGTCCATACTGGACATTTTCATTATACTTTACCACATTTTTATAGTATTTTAGCATGTTACCTCTCTTTTTTGTATTATTTTATTTTTTTTCTAGGATAAATTTTATCGGTTTTCTTCTCTTTTTTTATTTTTATCAATGTACGGCTACTTTCTTCTAGGGGTAAATTGAATTCATTAATATGTTCTATTTTTCCGCCTAAAGTACCAATCATCGCTTTGGCTTCTGCTAATTCTTCGGCTATTTTTCCTTTCATCGCAATGAAGTAACCGTGTTCTTTAACAAGAGGAAGGCATAATTCTGATAATACTTTCAAATTAGCTACTGCTCTTGCGGTTACCACTTCGTATTTTTCTCTATTTACTCGCGCATAATCTTCACATCTTGTGTGAATAGCTCTAATATTAGTTAGTTTTAATTCTTTAATCACTTCATTGAGATAATTTACTCGCTTTTGAAGAGAATCAATCAAGGTGATATTGAGGTTAGGAAAAGCGATTTTTAAAACAATACCAGGAAAACCAGCTCCACTTCCTACATCACATAAAGTAGCTATGGTTTCTAATTTTACTTCTTTATATATAGTTAGGCTGTCATAGAAATGTTTAAGATATACTTCTTCTTGATTTGTAATTCTAGTTAGATTCATTTTCTCATTCCATGATAATAATAACTGATAAAATAGCGCTAGTTGATTTAATTGCTCATCAGTTAATAAAATTCCTAACTTTTCTACTTCTTCTTTAAAAATTTCTATATTCATAACTTATGTTCCTTTTTTAAATAGATCATTAATATCGAAATATCAGCTGGATTTACCCCACTAATTCGAGATGCCTGTGCAATGGTAGATGGGCGAACTGTAGATAATTTTTGCAAGGCTTCGCTCGCTAAATTGTGGACTTGGTGGTAATTAATATCTTCAGGTATTTTTAATTTTTCTAGATCTAGCATTTTTTCTGCTTCCTTGTTTGCTTTTTTGATATATCCTTCATATTTAATTTGAATTTCTACTTGTTCTGTTACTTCTTTTGAATAGGATTTTGGAAGGTATTTTTGAATTTTTTCAATGGTGATTTCTGTTCTTTTTAACAAGTCGTACAAAGTTATTCCATCGGATAGTGGGGCTGAGTTTAAAGAAATAAGTTCACGATTAATTTCTTCTGTTGGGGTTAATTTTATTTGTTGTAGTGTATTTTTTAACTCATAGATAGCTTCTTTTTTAGCACTGAATTTTTGATATTTTTCCTCATTGATTAACCCTATTTTTCTTCCATAATCACGAAGTCGTAAATCAGCATTATCATGGCGTAAAAGTAATCGATATTCGGCACGAGAGGTTAACATCCGGTATGGCTCTTTGGTTCCTTTTGTGACTAAATCATCAATAAGAACGCCAATATAGGCTTCATTTCTTTTTAAAATAAGTGGCTCTTTTCCTTGTAATTTTAATGATGCGTTGATTCCGGCAATTAGTCCTTGTCCTGCGGCTTCTTCATAACCACTCGTTCCATTAATCTGTCCTGCTGTATATAAGTTTTCAATTATCTTTGTTTCTAAAGATTGTTTTAGCTGAAGTGGATCAATTGCGTCATATTCTATCGCATAAGCATACTTTAATATTTTGGCGTGTTCCATACCTGGCAAACTATGTACCATTTTTTCTTGAATTTCTTCTGGCATACTTGTTGAAAAGCCTTGAATATAAATATCATCGTAATAAATACTTTCTGGCTCTAAAAATAATTGATGGCGTTCTTTGTCTTTAAAACGAACAATTTTATCCTCTATAGATGGACAGTATCTTGGACCAATTCCTTCAACGTATCCTCCATACATACTAGACTTTTCTAAGTTATCTAAAATTATCTGGTGAGTTTCTGGGGTTGTATAAATCAAGTGACAAGGAACTTGCTCTTCTACTTGGTATAATGGCTCATTATCAAATGAAAAAGTATAACTAGTATTATCGCCCGGCTCTAGAGTTGCTTTAGAATAATCGATACTACTTTTTTCAATTCTAGGTGGGGTACCTGTTTTTAAGCGTTGTATAGTAAAACCTAATTTTTTTAGGTTGTCGCTTAAATGTTTGGACGGTGTTTCTCCATGAGGACCGCTGACTGTTTTTGATGAACCTCTTAAAACCGTTGCTTTTAAATAAGTTCCCGTTGTCAAAATAACAGCTTGAGAAAAAATCTTTTCTCCATTTGAAAGAATAACCCCTTTTATTTTTTTCTCTTCAACAAGTAAATCTTCTACCATAGCTTCTAAAATTGTTAACTTATCTTGATTTTCCAAAGTAGCTAGCATTACTTTAGGATAAGTTATTTTATCTGCCTGAGCTCTTAAGGCTCTTACAGCTGGACCTTTTTTAGTATTTAACATTTTTACTTGTAAGCAGGAATGATCTATGGTATTAGCCATTTCTCCACCTAAGGCATCAATTTCCCTTACAATAATTCCTTTGGCGGGACCACCTATCGAAGGATTACAAGGCATATCTGCTATATTCTTTTTATTTCCGGTGATGAGTAAAGTTTCGTGACCAAGTCGAGCAGAAGCTAAAGCAGCTTCACATCCAGCATGTCCACCACCAACAACAATAATTTCGTATTTCACCAAAATCACTTCCTTTTACCGCTTCATATTATACTATAATTTTTTTATAGACAGAAGAAAATTATTTCCCGGGAAATAATTTTTGTTTTTAAATAATAAAAAATGAGTTATGAAAACATTTTTTGATACAAATAGTTCTATTTTCCTAGACAAAATTGACTAAATAATTGATCGATTAGTTCTTCACTATACGTCTCTCCAATGATTTCGCCTAATTTTTCCCAAGCACGTTTAATATCGATTTCGATCATATCAACTGGAACTTCTTGTTGAATAGCTATTACTGCTTCATTTAAAATCGAAAGCGCTTCTTTAGCTAGAGAAATCTGACGAATATTACTTAAATAGGAATCATCTTGATTCTGTAGTTGTTCGAGATGAAAAAGTTCACTGATTTTATTTTTTAATGGTTCTATTCCAGATTCATCCAAGGTATTGGTATGAATAATATCTGTATATGGGATTTCTTCTTCTTCGATTCTTTTTTCTAAGTCACTTTTGTTCAATACGACAATTGTCTTTTTATCTTGACAAACTTTTAGGATTTGACGGTCTTCTGCGCTTAGTTTTTCATTTTGATTCAATACTAGGATTACTAAGTCAGCTTCTTCGATTAAACGTAAACTTTTATTCACACCTATTTTTTCTACTAAGTCTTCAGTTTCATGAATACCAGCTGTATCAATTAGATTTAAAGCTACCCCTTTAATGGTAATATTTCCTTCTACTGTATCCCTAGTAGTTCCTTCAATGGCAGTAACAATTGCTTTTTCTTCGTCTAATAGACGATTTAAAATACTACTTTTTCCTACATTTGGTTTACCTATAATTACCGTTTTAATTCCGCTAGTTAAAATTCTTCCGTTTTCTGATTCTTCGATAATATGGGCAAGTTTATCTTGAATTTTCTTAATAGCTGGCTTCACTTTTTCGTTAGTCATCTCTACAGCATCTTCATATTCAGGGTAATCAATATTTACTTCAATGGAAGCTAATAATTCTAATATCTCTTGTCTTAGGTTGCGAATCAAATGACTAATATGCCCTGTTAAGCCTTTGATGGCAACTTTTCTACTGGCTTCTGTCTTAGCAGAAATTAAATCCATAATTGACTCAGCCTCAGTTAAATCAATACGACCATTTAGGAAAGCTCGTTTAGTAAATTCACCAGCTTCCGCTAATCTTGCTCCATTTCTTAATATTAATTCTAATACTTTATTGGTAGGAGCTATTCCTCCGTGACAATTGATTTCGACAATATCTTCGCGCGTAAAAGTTTTAGGCGTCCTCATTACAGTTACTAATACTTCATCGATGGGACTGTTTTGATCAACTATTTTTCCATAATGAATAGTATGACTAGCTACATTGGTCAAATCTTTTCCAGTAAACACTTTATTGACTATTGAAATGGCGGATGATCCACTTACTCTAATAATCGATATTGCCCCTACTCCTTGAGCGGTGGAAATAGCAGCTATCGTATCATTCATATTCTACTCCTCTTTTCTTTTGCTTATTTGCTTATGTGTATCTATTATATCACAAAACTTTTATTCCTTATTTTTAATTAAAAACCCTAATTTTGAACTAGAAATTATTTCCCGGGAAATAATTTTAGCTATTAAAAAGCCAATTTATGTTTTCTACGTACATTTTTTCAAATGAAAAAACTAGTCTAAACTAGTCTAGTCTTCTTTAGGTTTGATGACAACATAACGGTTAGGTTCTTCTCCTTCACTCTCTGTTCTCACTCTATTATCTTCTGCTAAGGTAGTATGGATAATCCTTCTCTCATAAGAATTCATTGGGTCTAACTTTGCTTCTATTTTTGAAGTAGCCACCTCTTTCGCTATCTTTTTTGCTAAACGAATTAGGCGTTCTTCATGTTGTTTTTTATATTCCCCGATATCAATCGTAAAGTGAAACGGGCGATTGACTAGGGTTTGAACCATTTGTTTAGTAATTATGGTTATAGCATCTAACGTTCTACCATTTTTTCCTATTAAAATCGAATTATGATCGGAATAAATCGTAAATAATACTGTATCCTCTCTCTTTTTTACTTCAAGATCCGCATTTAAACCCATATTCTCGATTAATTGTTTTAAAAAATCTTTTACGTACGTGATTAAATCATCACGACAGATAACTTCTATTTCTACTTTTTTACCGAAAAGGCCACCCTTCGTTTCTAATTCACGAATATAGAGATTATTTTCCGTTTCTTGGAGAGATAACTTTGCTTGATTAATAGCCTCTTCCTTTGTTTTTCCAGTATATTTACTTTTTACGATCATTTCTAGCATACTTCCTTACTCCTTTTTACAATTAAATTCTGTGCTATAGTAAAGGCATTTGTCGTAATCCAGTAAATACATAAGGCAGCTGGCATAAAAATTCCCATTACGACAATCATACCTGTCATAATATTTGTCATATTTTTCATTGGATCGTCTTGCGTTTGCGCAGTTGTTTTATTTAAATTAAAGGAGAAATAAGTTGTTATACCGACGAGTACAATTAATATAACATAAGAAAAATTACCATTGGTAAACAATCCAACAGATGGAGTTGTTCCTAATTGAAGAGTTAAGAATGTCTCTTCAAACAAAGCTGGTACTCTATTAATCGCCTCTAAGAAAGCAATAAATAATGGAAGTTGTATGAAAGAATATAAGCATCCTGATATTGGATTAATATTATATTTCTTATAGATCATTGTCATTTCTTGACTCTTTCTCATTAGAGAATCTTGATCAGTTTTATCTTTATATTTCTTTTCTAGACGGTCAAGATCAGGTTTTGCTTTCTTGATTAATTCTGATTGCATTGCAGTTTTCTTCGTTACAGGATATAAAATTAATCTTAAAGCAATACTAGTTAAGATTAAAGCAAAACCGGCACTCTTTACAAATTTCATAATGAACAAAATAATAAATGCTAGCGGTTTAACAAATAGTGATGTCCATAATCCTTCGTATCCCCCACTCGTTACACTAAACTCTGTACACTTTGGCAATGCAGCGAGATCGACCCCATTTTCTTCATACGCTTTAATGGTTTCTTCATTGGTTGGTTTACATAATATATTTGCGGTTAAACTTTGACCGGTTTCTGGATTCTTTACTACTTTCTTATCCTCTGTTTTCAGCGTAGTGGTACAACCAGTAAGCAAAAGAACGACAACAAGTAAAATGATAAATTTATTTTTATATTTCATAGACACTCCTTATCTGGATTCTTTATTTACTTTTTCAAATAAATGCAAAAAACTATCTTCTAATTCGTTAAATTCTAAATTATGACAGTTCTTTCTTAATATTATAATATAATCTCGATGATTTTGGTATAGTTTTTTATTTTTATCGATAATACTACGTAATCTGCGCTTCCATTTATTCCTTGTAACTGCGTTCCCTATTTTTTTTCCTACCGAAATACCAAAACGATTATGATTAAGCGAATTTTCGAGATAATATATAATTAACTGTTGATTTTTCTTGTATATCCCCTGCTCGATTATTTTTTGAAAATCCCTATTTTCTTTCACAACTTCGTATTTTTTCATCTTTACCCCTACTTACTATAGATAAGAATAAAAAACCACTGGAGACAGTGGCATTACTTCGATAATCTTTTACGACCTTTCGCTCTACGACTATTTAAAACTTTAGATTTTACACGAGCAAAAAATCCGTGTTTCTTTTTCATTTTTCTATTATTAGGTTGATAAGTTCTTTTCATATTTCCACCTCCAGACATAAAATCTACATTAGTATAATAAAATTAAATCACTTTGTCAACAAATATCAAAAATTAAATTTGCTTTTTAATTATCCACAGTTTCCACAGGCTGTTGAAAACTTTTTCCACTATGTGAATTAAAAATTTTTCAAAATTGTGGATAAGAAGTGATTTCTTTTTTATTTTCTAAGAAAAAGTTGTGGATAAATCTGTGAATTACTTGTGGATTAGCTGTGGATTTAATTTTTTTTGAAATTTAGAGTTTATTTTTCCACAGTTTTACGTTACAATAATTCTTGCAATTTGTTAGAAGTAGGAGGAGTAGTATGAACGTCAAAATGATTTGGGCAAACTTTTTAAACAGTATTCAAAACGAAATGACTCCTCTTTCTTATAATACTTGGTTTAAAGATACTGAACTTTACGAGTATAAAGATGGAGTAGCCAAAATTATTGTTCCTATGGGGATGTTCAAACGGCATTTAGCTACAAAATACTACGACTTAATTGTGAATACACTTAGTGATATTGTTGGAGACAACGTCGATATTCAGTTTTACCTGAAAGAAGAGTTAGAAGTGGAAAAAACACCTGAACCAAAGGCTTTTGAACCAAAAGAAGTAGTAGGGGAGCCGAAGCTAGAAAGACGCCATCAATCCAATCTGAATCCTAACTATACCTTTGATAACTTCATTGTTGGAAATAGCAATAAATTTGCACAAGCCGCTGCAATGGATGTAGCAGAAAATCCAGGCAATATTTATAATCCTTTATTTATCTATGGAAATAGTGGGCTAGGTAAGACTCATTTAATGCATGCCATCGGAAATTATATTGAACAACATTCTAATAAAAAGGTATTATATGTACCGAGTGATCAATTTATTAACGATTTTCTTGGAATAAATAAAAAAGATGAATTTGGTCAAAATTTCGATTATGTCAGTTATTTTAAAGATAAGTATCGAAATATTGATGTGCTAATCATCGATGATATTCAGTTTTTTCAAGGAGCTACTCAAACACAGAATGAGTTTTTTCACACGTTTACTACCTTATATAATGAGAATAAGCAAATTATTATTTCCTCAGATCGATCTCCGGATGATTTAAAACTACTAGAAGATAGGCTCAGAACAAGATTTTGTTGGGGACTAACAGCGGATATTTATCCCCCTGACTTCGAGCTTAGAGTGGCGATCATCAAGAAAAAAATCATTGGTGATTCTATCGATAAGAATATTCCAGACGATGTTATTGACTATATTGCCTCCAATGTTGGTAGTGATGTTCGACATTTAGAGGGGTCTATTACCAGATTACTAGCGTATTCGACAATTATGGGAGGAGCCGATATTACACTCGACTTAGCCATAGAAGTATTAAAAGACTATGTAAATAAAGGATATAGTGAAAAAAACAATATCAATCGGATACAGCGAATAGTCGCAGAACATTTCCAAATATCAGTCGATGATATGAAAAGTAAAAAAAGAAGTGCTAATCTAGCCTTTCCAAGACAGGTTGCCATGTATCTTTGTAGAAAACTTACTAACGAATCTTTTCCTAAAATAGGAATAGAATTTGGTGGAAAAGATCATTCCACTGTTATGCATTCTGTCGAAAAAGTAGAAAAAGAGATGCAAACCAACCAAGAACTTGCGAATATTATCGAAAAATTAAAGAAGGAAATTGTATAATTGTTGAAAACTATTTTTTATCAACATGATTATCCACAGGTGGAAAACGAAAAAAAACATGATATAATATAGAAAAAAACAAGTTATCCACAGTTTCCACAGTAATAATAATAATAATTATATAAGAAAGAAGGAATATATATGAAATTAAAAATCAAAAAAGAACTATTATTGGATGGACTAAGTAAAGTGTCTAAAGCAATATCTACCAAAAATTTAGTCCCTGTTTTAGCAGGTATTAAATTTGAACTAGAAGACAAGGGATTAACTTTAACAGCTAGTGATAATGATATTACTATTCAAGTATTTTTAGAGAAAAATGATGATATGGTAATTGAATCAACAGGAAGTATTATTATTCAAGGTAAATATATATTAGATATTGTAAGAAAATTACCTGATGAGTATATTAATATTGAGGTAGTCGATGAATTAAAGATTATTATTTATACAGAGAATAGTGAATTTAATTTAAATGGAATTAGTAAAAATGAGTATCCTAATATTAATTTAGAAAAGAGTAAAAATCCTATTCTTATTTCTTCTAAAGTATTTGCAAGTATTATTAATCAAACTTCTTTTGCCTCTAGCAATGATGAATCTAGACCAATTTTAACAGGTATCAATTTTAAAATTATGGGTAATTTATTAGAATGTAATTCTACAGATTCTTATCGTTTAGCTAGAAAAGTAATTCCATTAAACGATGTAGTAGAAGAAAACTATAATATTGTTATTCCTAGTAAAAATTTATTAGAGTTCATTAAAATTATGGATGATAGTGAAGAAAATATTTCATTACATGTATTTAGTAATAAAATATTAATTCAATATCAGAATCTATTATTTCAATCTCGGCTAATTAGTGGTACTTATCCAAATACAGCTAATTTATTACCTGATGAATTCTTATTATCTATTAAAACTAGAATAAATGATTTATATAATGTAATTGATCGTGCTAGTATTTTAACAAGTGATAAAGAGAAAAATATTGTTACGTTTGAAATTGATGGAAATAAATTGTTTGTAAAAAGTAGTAGTGCTGAAATTGGTAGAGTAGAGGAAAAAATGTTTATTGAAAAGAACAATGAAGAAAACTTGAAAATTTCTTTTGTTGCTAAATATATGATGGATGCTTTAAAGTCATTTGAAGATGATGAAGTAGAAATTTCCTTTGTAGGGGAAATTAAACCAATTATTTTGAAATCTTCTAAAGATGAAGGATTAGTACAATTAGTATTACCAATTCGTACTTATTAGAAAAGAAAATAGTTTTTTTAGCTATTTTTCTTTTTTTCGACTTTTTTCGCCCATCCAAGCTGTTAAAGTAGTGGACATTCATCGGTTGATGGACAAGTGATAGGGGGAAGATTTATGAATAAATATGAGGTAAATAATGAGACAATGGCAGTTATTGGGATAGAACCAAATAAAACAAAAATTATGGAATATCAGATGGATAGTATTTTAGAAGAAAATGCTTATGAGGTAATGGATTATAGTTGTTGTTATTTTGGAAGTAGTTATCAAGGTAGAGCAGAAGGAAGCAAAAGGATGTTAGGCTTTAATTATAAGTTACCAATTATTGTGGAAGAAACAAGAGGGATCATCTTTTTTCCAACTACATCGCCTAGTTCATATGATTGTATTTGGCTTTCATTGCATTCTATTGAACGAGTACTAGGAGATTCTAAGGGAACAAAAGTTATTTTTAAAAATGGTAAAGAACTAATGATTCCTATCTCTAAACTTTCTTTAGAAAATCAAATCTTACGAGCAAGTCGTTTACAGTGTTTATTAGATTCTAGAAAAGTGGAAAAAAGTTAAGGCTTTTTCCTTTTTTTTGTAGTTTTAGTCGATTACTCGTGGTATAATGTATATGCAAGTATGGGAGTACTAGTTTTGAAAAAAGGTGATTATCGATGATTTTAGGGTGTAATTTATGTATTTATCTAAAATTGAACTAACTAATTATCGGAATTATTCTAAACTTAAAATAAAACTAGATCCTAATATTAATATTTTCATCGGAAATAATGCTCAAGGGAAAACAAATATTTTAGAGAGTATATATGTACTTGCTTTAACTAAATCACATCGCTATGGGGTGGAAAACAACTTAATCAGAAAGGAAATGCTTGCTTGTAGAATTAAAGGAACAATCAAAGAAGAAAAAAAAGTAAAAGACTTGCAATTCATTTTGACGAATAAATCAGAAAAAAAAGTAACAGTTAATGATAAAGAGGTTAAAAAAATCTCTGAATATATCTTTAATATGAAAGTAATCATGTTTTGTCCAGATGATTTAGAAATGATAAAAGGTTCTCCTGCTTTTCGCAGAAACTTTATGAATATTGAGATTAGTCAATTGTTTCAATTTTATGCTCAATACTTAAATGAATATAATAAAATCCTAAAAAACAGAAATGAATACTTGAAGCTGTTAAATATGAATCAATATACTGATTTACGGTATTTAGAAATTTTAAACGATAAATTAGTAGAAAAAGCGGTTTTTGTTTATACTTGTAGGAAACGATATATGAATTTTATTGATACTATTATTGGGGATATTTATGAAAAAATATCTGGTTTATCTGGTTTAACTGTTCGTTATGAAAATAATCTTGATTTGGTTAGTTATGATGAAGAAGAGATAAGAACAAAATTTTTGGAAAAACTTGCCAAGAATCAAAAACGTGAAATGTTGCAAGGAACGACTCTATATGGGCCACATCGGGATGATTTTACTTTTTTTTTAGCGGATGATGAGCTTAAGGTTTATGGTTCAGAAGGGCAAAAACGTTTAGCGATTATTGCCTTTAAATTGGCAGAAGTTCAAGTTTTTTATCAGCTTTTGAATACTACTCCAATATTGTTACTTGATGATATTTTTAGTGAGTTAGATGTGAAAAAAAGAAATCGCTTGATTGCTTGTTTGCCAAGTGATATTCAGATTATTATTACGACTACTGATTTAAAGAATATTAATCGTAAATTGGTAGAAAAAGCTAAAGTATTTGTTGTTGATGAAGGGAAAATTACAGAGAAAGTAGGGGATAATAATGGAAATGGAAGAAAAAGTAGAAGGGACATATGATTCTTCTTCGATTCAAGTACTTGAAGGACTAGAAGCCGTTAGAAAAAGACCTGGTATGTATATTGGTACGACTAGTTCTAGGGGATTACATCATTTAGTTTGGGAAATCGTGGATAACTCTATTGACGAGGCATTAGCTGGATATTGTGATGATATTGAAGTAATTGTCGGAAAGGAAAATACTATTACAGTTAGGGATGATGGGAGAGGAGTTCCGGTTGGAATTCATCCTAAGACTGGTAAGTCTACTGTTGAAACAATTTATACTGTACTTCATGCCGGTGGAAAATTCGGCGGTGGCGGTTATAAAGTTTCTGGAGGCTTACATGGTGTTGGTGCGAGTGTTGTTAATGCTTTATCTGAATGGTTGGAAGTAAGAGTTTTTAAAGAAGGGAATGTTTATTTTCAACGTTTTGTAAATGGAGGACATCCTGAAGCGGATCTTATGATAATTGATCAGTGTTCAGATGATCGTACTGGTACGACGGTTACATTTAAACCAGATCCAGAGATTTTTACAGAAACTACTGTTTTTGACTACGAAATTTTAAAAAATAGATTAAGAGAACTAGCTTTTTTGAATAAAGGACTTCGAATTATTTTAATCGATGAGCGTGAAGATGGCCGCCGTGATGAGTTTTTATATGAAGGTGGTATTCGTGAATATGTGCACATGTTAAATGAGAATAAGTCACCTATTCATAATACAATTGTTGATGTTAGTGGTAAAGATAAAGACATTTCTTTGGAAGTTGCTTTTCAGTATAATGAAAGTTATAATTCTAGTATTTATTCTTTTGTAAATAATATCAATACACCTGAAGGCGGTACTCATGAGGAGGGGGTTAGAAGAGCTCTTACTCGTGTATTAAATAAGTATGCTACTAGTACAGGGTTGCTAAAATCTAATGATGAACCATTAACTGGTGATGATGTTCGTGAAGGTTTGACGATGATTATTTCTTGTAAACATCCTGATCCCCAATTTGAAGGACAGACTAAAACAAAATTAGGGAATGCGGAAGTTAGGGGAATTGCAGATAAGATTTTTTCAGAAACATTAGAACGTTTTTTATTAGAGAATCCAGATGAAGCAAAGATTATTATCGATAAGGCGATGACAGCAGCTCGTGCGCGAGTAGCCGCTAAAAAGGCTCGTGAACTAACAAGAAGAAAAGGCGATTTAGATATTACTAATTTTTATGGTAAGTTATCTGATTGTAAGAGTAAGGATGCTACGGTTAGTGAAATCTTTCTTGTTGAGGGAGACTCAGCTGGTGGTTCGGCAATTAAGGGTAGAGATAGTATGACACAGGCTGTTTTACCGCTTCGTGGGAAGATTTTAAATGTAGAGAAAGCTAGATTAGATAGGGCTTTGTCTAATGAAGAAATTAGAACTATTATTACTGCTTTTGGTACTGGAATAGGGGAAGAATTTGATATTTCTAAGTTACGGTATCACAAAATTATTATTATGACAGATGCTGATGTTGATGGAAGTCATATTCGAGTATTACTTTTAACATTATTTTACCGCTTTTTTAGGCCAATTGTTGATGCTGGCCATGTTTATGCTGCTCAACCTCCTCTTTATCGAATTACACATGGTAAAACGAGAAAATATGTGTTAGATGATGCTGAGCGAGATGAGTACCTTGCTACTTTAGGCCCTAATGTTAAGTATGAAATTGCCAGAATGAAGGGGCTTGGCGAAATGGATGCAGAAGAGCTAAATGAGACAACAATGGATATTAATAAACGTGTTTTGCGTAAGATTACGGTGGAAGATGCTGTTCAAGCTGATGAAGTATTTTCTAAGTTGATGGGAGAAGAAGTAGAACCTCGTAGAAACTTCATTGAAACTAATGCAACTTACGTTCAGAACTTGGATATTTAGGAGGTTTATTAAATGGATAGATTAGAACACAATAATATTGTAAAAGAAGTACAAGATTCTTTTTTGGATTATTCGATGAGTGTTATAACTGCACGTGCTATTCCTGATCTTCGTGACGGTTTAAAACCTGTTCATCGTCGAATTTTATATTCTATGTATGAGTCTGGTTATACGCCAGATAAGCCTCATAAAAAAAGTGCGAAAACTGTCGGTGAAGTTATGGGTAATTATCACCCACACGGTGATTCTTCTATTTATGAAGCTATGGTAAGAATGGCTCAAGATTTTTCTTATCGTTACATGTTGATAGATGGTCATGGTAACTTCGGAAATATTGAAGGTTATGGCGCTGCTGCTATGCGATACACAGAATCTAGACTTTCGAAGATTTCTTTGGAGTTACTTAGAAATATCAATAAAAATACGGTTGATTTTATTCCAAACTTTGATGAATCTACAAAGGAGCCCGTTGTTTTACCTTCTAGATTTCCTAATATTTTAGTAAATGGTACTACAGGTATTGCTGTTGGGATGGCTACAAATATCCCGCCTCATAATTTGGGTGAAGTTATTGATGGTTGTGTTGCTTATATTGATAATCCAGACATTGAGTTAAATGAATTAATGCAGTATGTAAAAGGACCTGATTTTCCTACTGGTGCTACTATTTTAGGAAATAGTGGTATTAGAAAAGCATATGAAACAGGTAGAGGCTCTATTACTATACGCAGTAAGGCTCATATTGAGGAAAAGAATGGCAAACACTATATTATTATTGAAGAAGTACCTTATGGAATTAATACTTTAGATTTAAAAAATAAAGTTGCTGAACTTGTTCATAATAAGACAATTGAGGGAATTTCAGATTATCATTCAGATTTAAAAGATGGCATTAAGATTACGATTACCTTGAAGAAGGATGCTAATGCCCAGGTTGTTTTGAATAAATTGTATAAGCATACTAGTCTCCAAGTTAGTTATGGTATTATTTTCCTTATGCTTGATCAAGGTGTTCCTAAAACATTAGGATTAAAGGATATTATCGCTAAATATATTGATTTTCAACGCGAAGTAATTATTCGTAGAACTCGTTTTGATTTGGAAAATGCAGAGAAACGTGTTCATATTTTAGAAGGGTTGAAGATAGCTCTTGATAATATTGATGAAATTATTCAGCTAATTAAAGCAGCTAATTCTGATGATGAAGCTCGGTCTGGTTTAATGTCGAAATTTGGTTTATCAGAGGTTCAAGCTAATGCGATTTTAGAGATGAAATTAAGAAGGTTAACTGGATTAGAGCGAGAAAAAATTGAAAATGAATTGGCTGACTTATTAAAGTTGATAGGGGAGCTAAGGTTAATTTTGAGTAGTGACGAAAAGATTTTGGAAGTTATTAAGAACGAATTATTGGAAATTAAAGATAAATATGCTGATGAACGTAGAACAACAATTGATATGACTGCTATTGAATATATTGAAGATGAGTCTTTAATTCCGGTAGAACAGACTTTGATTACTTTAACGAATAAAGGATACATTAAACGTATGCCAGTTGATGCTTATCGTACACAAAATCGCGGTGGTGTAGGAATAAAAGGTATGACAACTAATGAAGAGGATTTTGTAGAAAAGATGATCAATATGAGTACTCATGATTATATTTTATTCTTTACGAATAAGGGCAAAGTATATCGGATGAAAGGTTATGAAATTCCTGAATACAGTCGTCAGAGCAAGGGATTACCGATTATTAATTTACTTCCTCTTGAGAAAGAAGAATATATAAGTTCTGTTGTTACTCTGGAAGCTAGCGAACATTCGTTTAATTATTTGTTGTTTATTACTAAGAATGGATTGGTAAAAAGGACGAATTTATCTGAATTTGATAATATTAGATCAAGTGGTAAGCTGGCTATAACGTTAAAAGAAGATGACGAATTAATTTCAGTTCGTAAAACGACAGGTGAGAACGAAGTATTGATAGGTGCATCGAACGGACGTATGGTTAGATTTAGTGAAAAAGAAATTCGGGTAATGGGAAGAACTGCTTCTGGTGTTAAAGGAATGGAATTAGATGGTGCGATTACTGTTGGTGGCGAAGTTGTGGATAATTCTCAAAAGATTTTAGTTGTTACTGTTAATGGT
The DNA here is from genome assembly GCA_949296705.1 of uncultured bacterium. GTDB lineage: Bacteria > Bacillota_I > Bacilli_A > RF39 > UBA660 > Alloscybalousia. Next base: position 21,062 of record CASFOW010000035.1, on the reverse strand, counting down.
TATGGTAAGAAAACTGAGGTTGATGAATATCGATTAACTCATCGTGGTAGCAAGGGAGTTATGGCTTTGCATATAACTGAAAAGAATGGAAATATGGTTTCTTTGAAAGCTGTTACAGATGCTGATGATTTAATTATTATTACTGACAACGGTATAATCATGAGGATGCCAATGGATCAGATTTCTACACTTAAACGAGCTACACAAGGAGTGAGATTAATTCATTTGAAGGAGGATCAGCGAGTCGCGACTGTATCCGTAATTGATAGTGCCCCTGAATCGGAAGTGGAAGAAGTAGAAAATGTGGAATAAAATTTTAATGTTTCACGTGAAACATAGGTCATAATTGATCTATGTTTTTTTGTGGATAAAACTTTATTTGTATTGATAACTATTACTTATTTTATAGATAATTGTTGATCTATCGCATAAAGTTTAAAGGAATTTAATTGTGCTGAATTTAAAGATGTTTATTGATTAAATGGATATAAATTATTTCCCGGGAAATAATTTTGTGCACAATGTTTCACGTGAAACATTGAAAAAGTATATTTATTTATGTTTAATTTTTTTCTAAAATATTTAAATTTGTATTAGTTATGTTCTTATAGATAATACTTTTGGCTCTATTAATACCAAAAGATTGTATAATTAGCCTAAATTCTTTGTTTAAGTATTCAAATTATCTGTTTGTACTTTGATTTATTTCACAAAATTATTTCCCGGGAAATAATTTTATACCCAATGTTCCACGTGAAACATTGAAAAATTATTCTTGATTTTCTTTATTCCTTTTTAATAATGTCTTATAGATGAATAATATTTATAGATAAATGTTGAACTATCGTATAAAGTTTAAAAGAATATAATTGTGACTGAATTATAGATATCTATTTAATAAAATGGCTATTAATTATTTCCCGGTATATAATTTTGTACACAATGTTTCTCGTGAAACATTGAAAAACCATTATTGACTTTCTTTATTTTCTTTTTAAGAAAGTCTATGGATGATTAATATGTTATTTACTTTATAGATATATGTTAATCTATCGTATAAAGTTTAAAGGAATATAATTGTGACTGAATTTAAAGATATCTATTGAATAAAATAGCTATAAATTATTTCCCGGGAAATAATTTTATGCACAATGTTTCACGTGAAACATTGAAAAATGTTATTTATTTGTGTTTAATTTTTTGAAATATTTAAATTTGTATTAGCTTATGTTCTTACAGATAATACATTTGGTTCTATTAATACCAAAAGATTGTATAATTAGCCTAAATTCTTTGTTTAAGTATTCAAATTATTTGTTTGTACTTTGATATATTTCACAAAATTATTTCCCGGGAAATAATTTTATACCCAATGTTTCACGTGAAACATTGAAAAATTAATGTTAACTTTCTTTATTCCTTTTTAATAATGCTTTATAGATGATTAATATTTATAGATAAATGTTGATCTATTGCATAAAGTTTAAAAGAATATAATTGTGACTACATTTAGAGATGTTTATTGATTAAATAGATATAAATTATTTCCCGGGAAATAATTTTATACCCAATGTTTCACGTGAAACATTCTAATTAAATTGTGGATAAAAAAATAATAGAAAATTTTGTATTTTTATTGAAATTGTGGATAAAATATATTAAAATATTGATGTGCAATAAATATGGATGGAACCAGGTCAGGATCGGAAGATAGCAGCCTTAACATTTTATATTTATGTGCACTTTTTTTTGGGAGAATATATATGAATGATATAGAATTTATGACTTTAGCTTTGAAAGAAGCTAAAATAGCTTATCAGAATGGTGAAGTACCTGTAGGAGCTGTTTTAGTTAAGGATAATCAAGTGATTGCTTCTTCTCATAATCAGAAAGATTCGAAAAATTGTGCAATTTTTCATGCCGAAATTTGTTGTATTATGGAAGCTTCTAAAAAATTAGAAAATTGGCGCTTGATTGATTGCACTTTGTATGTAACTATGTTACCATGTCCAATGTGTGCTAGTGCTATTGCTCAGTCTAGAATAGTAAAAGTTATTTATGGGACAGTTGCTAATACAAATGATGTTGAATTGGTTGAAAGAATATTTGCAACAAAGTCGTATGGAAATACAGTTGAACTTATTGGTGGTATTCTAGAGAAAGAAGCCTCAAATATAGTAAAAGATTTTTTTCGTGAAAAACGTTCTTAATTACGTATTTCTAACTTATTTTATGGTATAATTAGTATAGTTATAGGAGGTGAGTTATGTCGTATCAAGCATTATACAGAAAATATAGACCTTCTAGATTAGAAGATGTTGTTGGACAGAGTTCAGTTGTAAAAATTGTTCGCAATGCTATTCAGTATAATAAAATTAATCATGCGTATCTTTTTTCTGGTCCACGTGGTACAGGGAAAACAACGATGGCAAAAATTTTTGCTAAGGATGTTAATTGCTTAAATCCAGTTAATGGAGAAGCATGTGGTACTTGTAAGAATTGTCTTTCCATTATGAATAATGAGTGTTCAGATATCATTGAAATTGATGCTGCATCCAATAATGGGGTGGATGAGATTCGGGAAATAAAGAACAAGATAAATTTAGTTCCTTCGGAGTTAAAGTATAAAGTATATATAATAGACGAAGTACATATGTTATCAATTGGAGCTTTTAATGCATTGTTAAAAACGTTGGAAGAACCCCCTGAACATATTATTTTCATTCTTGCTACTACTGATTTGCATAAAGTTCCTACTACAGTAATTTCTAGGTGCCAATGCTTCGAATTTCAAAGATTGACTGAAAAAGAGATTAGTTCAAGACTTCGATATATTGCTGATCAAGAAAATGTACAAGTTGACGATGAGGTTTTAAATCGAATTGCGGAACTTGTCGATGGTGGTATGAGAGATGCTATCGGAATGTTAGATAAAGCTATTTCTTATTCTTCAGATTCTAAAGTTTCTTTAACTGATTTTGAAATGCTAAATGGAATTGTTTCTAAAACTGAAAAGAAAAAATTTTTATCGATGATTTTCGAGCAAAACATTTCTGAAGTTATTTTATTTATTGACACCATATACGATGCAGGTAAAGACTTAATTATTTTTAATCAAGATTTACTTACTTTATGTAGAGATTTAGTTGTTGACTATTATTCATCAAAAGAAATAGAATTTGATATTGATTTTTTACTTGATTTTGCTGAATCGTTGAATGAAACGTTAAATGAAGTAAAACAGTCTAGTAATACGAAGACGATTTTTGAGATGAAAATTCTTTCTTTTATCTATCATTATAGCACGCACTCAGCATCTATTTCGAAAGAGGTTAAGAGTAAAGAAAATGAACCAATTGAGAGAAGAAAAGAAATTAAATCTGTAACATCATTTAATAAAGTTTCTACTGAATTATCTAATCCTTCCAAACAAGTAGAGAGAACACTTAAATTAGATAATAATGGGGATAATATGAATAAAATATATAATGATTTTACAGAGTATCTTAAAATTAATGCTGTTATCATTAATAATTGTTTTGCGGGAGCTAGTAAGCGTGAACTCCTTGAACTTAAGAATCATTGGGATAAGTTAAATGACTATGCTTTAGATAATTATTATGGTGCGGTTGCCTGTTATATTTTTGATGGAACAGTAAGGGCTGCTAGTTCAGATTCTATTATTATTACTTTTGATTATGAATCTATGGTTAATAGAGGATATCGATTATTACCAAAAATCGAAGAGTTATTTGGAATTATTTTAGGACACAAAGTTCGAATTGCTTTACTTACAAGCACTGATTGGGAAAGAGAAAAGAAAGAATATGTTGATAAAAAGAATAATGGAATTTCTTATCTGTATCAAGAAGTTCCCTTATTAAGTGAACAGTTATCTCAGCCTTCTTCAATAATAGATAATACGGATGAGAGTGCGAGCAGTGTAGAAGAGGCTATTAAGCTGTTTGGTGAAAATATAGTGAGTATAGATTAAAATTAGAAAGGATGAGTTATATGAATTTACAAGCTATTATGAAACAAGCACAAGCAATGCAAAAAGATATGATGAAAGCAAAAGATGAGGTAGATAATACTACTTTTACTGGTGAAAGTTCTTTTGTTAAAGTAGAAGTAAAAGGAACAAAAGAAATTACAAAGATTACTATTGAAGAGGATTTATCTGACATTGATAAAGATATGTTAGCTGATATGGTGATGATTGCGATTAACGATGCATTTAAAAAAGTGGATAAGATGATGGAAAAGAAACTTGGACGTTATGCTAATGCATTACCGGGTGTATTTTAGTCATGTATCCTGCGGATTTAGAAAACTTGATTGAGTCTTTACAATTCTTTCCGGGAATTGGTAGAAAAACAGCTGAGAGAATGGCTTTTTCTGTTATGAATATGTCAGATGAGCGAGTTGAATTATTAGCTTCTAGTATTGAGAATGTGAAAAAGAATATTCATCTTTGTTCAATTTGTAATTCGTTTACAGACTCCAAAATATGTAACATATGTTCGAATGAACTTCGTGATAATACGATATTATGTGTAGTAGAAGATCCACGTTCTGTTTTTCTATTTGAAAGTTTAGGACTATTTAAAGGAAAATATCATGTATTAAAAGGACTAATTTCTCCTGCTATGGGAATTAATCCGGAAGATATAGAATTAGAAAAATTAGTCGATAGGGTTAGAGAAGTTCAACCAAAAGAGATAATTTTGGCCTTTCGTCCTAGTATAGAAGGGGAAACTACGGCTTTATATATTAAGAGAATCTTTAGCGACTTAGATATTAAAATATCAAAAATTGCTAGTGGTGTTCCAATTGGAGCAGATATGGAATATATAGATGCTATGACCTTAGAGAGGGCACTTAGAGATCGTAAAAATGTAGAATAAATTTTTTCTAGTACCATAATTTTTATTAGGTGATGGAATATGAAAAAATTATTATCTTTATTACGTAAGGTAATCTTTAGTTTCTTTATTTTATATGGGTTTAATATGATAGCGAGTGATTTTAACATTATTATCCCTATTAATGTAATTACGATTTCTTTAGTTTCTTTTCTTGGCTTTCCCGCTCTTTTTTCATTAGTTTTATTATTTGTATTAGTTTATTGAGAGGAGGGGACTTATGTTAGAAGATTTTAAACTTTCTCAAGAAAATTTTTATCATGAAGTTATTCAATTTGGTCTTCATCAGAAATTTAGTCATGCTTATTTAATTGAAACAAAAGATTATTTGGATTCCGATAATCTTATTTTCGCTTTTGTTAAATTTTTGTATTGTCCTTATCATTATACTAATTCTTCAAATTGTGGAGATTGTAATCGCTGTCATTTAATCGATTTATCTACGAATAGTGATATTTTGGTTATTTCTCCTGACGGTTCTTGGATAAAAAAAGATCAAGTTCAAGAAATTAAAGATAAATTTATGACGACATCACTAGAAAATAATGTTAGAATATATATAATTAAAGAAGCGGACAAGCTCAATAAACAGGCAGCCAATGCTTTGTTAAAATTCTTAGAAGAACCAGATAATCAATTAATTGGAATTTTGGTTTGTCGTAATCGTTATCAGGTTTTAGAAACATTACAAAGTCGTTGTCAGTTACTTTCTTTATCAGGTGAGAAACTTGTTCCTGTAAGTATAGAAAATGAAGCTTTTCTTTCTAAGTTGATTGAGGTAATTGAAACAAAAAAAGAATCGGCAATTGCATTTATTCCAAGTCTTCTTGCTAATGAATATTGGTCAAAAGATGAATGGAGTGCCATTTTTGAACAATTGGCAGTAATTTATGATCAAGCATTAAGAAAAAGCGTATTAATTGATTTTTCTAGTCCTTTTTCTGAATTAGTAGATCAAGTATTAAAATATAATACGGCTAAAGATTGTTTACGAAAATTAGAAGTGATTCATTCTTATATTCAAAAGTTAACCTTTAATTTAAATGTTTCTTTGATGCTTGATTCGTTTATTATAGATTTTTCTGGTGGTGAATATAGTCATGTATAAAGTAGCGGGTGTATCTTTCAAAAAGAATAGTAAAGCTTATTTATTTTTAGTTGAAGATATTGAACTTTTCGTTGGAGATGAGGTAATTGTCGAGACTGAAAAAGGTTTACAATATGGGGTGATTTCGTATTTTAGGGAAGTTGAAGAACAGGATTTAGGTTTTTCTTTGAAAAAAATTCTTAGAGTAGCAACAGAAGAAGATAAGAAGAAGCATACTAAAAATATTAAAGACGCAAAGAAGGCTTTGGAGGATGCTAAGAGGTTGGTTAGTCGCCTCCAATTACCAATGCGTGTGATCGATGCTAATTTTACTTTTGATCGAAATCAATTGTTATTCAATTTTTTAGCTGATGATCGTGTTGATTTTCGAGAACTTGCTAAGAAGTTGGCTCAAATTTATAAAACTAGAATAGAGTTAAGGCAGATTGGCGTTCGTGATAAGGCTAAAGAAATTGGTGGTTTAGGACCTTGTGGTCGTTTTTTGTGTTGTAGTACTTTTTTAACGGATTTTAATAGTGTTTCTATTAATATGGCCAAAAATCAAATGCTTGCTCTAAATCCTAGTAAAATAAATGGAGTCTGTGGTCGGTTGATGTGTTGTTTAAATTATGAAGATCAACTTTATTCGGAAATGAAAGAGGGATTACCTAAAATTGGTGAATCATACGAAAACGAGGAAGTAAAAGGCAAGGTTGTTGGTGTTAATGTTTGGAAACGTACGATTAATGTTGAACAAAAGGATCATAGTCAAATAGAGGTAGAGGTAAAATAACATGGAAGTATTGCATGACTTAGTTGGATTTCAGGGTTTAAAAATCTTTCAAAATACGGATTGGTTTTCTTTTTCCTTAGATTCTGTATTGTTACCTAATTTTGTTACATTGAATCATAATATCGAACGAGTTTTAGACTTAGGAACGGGTAATGCACCTATTCCGATGATTTTATCGTTAAAAACAAAGGCTAAAATTGTTGCGGTGGAGCTTCAAGACGATTTATATCAATTAGCTCGGAAAAATATTGATTATAATCATTTATGTGATAGAATAGAGTTACTTCATTTGGACATGAAAAAATTAAGAAAAATTTATGGCCCTGATACCTTTGATGTGATTACATGTAATCCTCCATATTTTAAGTATCAGGAAAATAGTCATTTGAATGATGATGAGCATAAAGTGATTGCTCGTCATGAAAAGTGTATTACGCTGGAAGATATTTTTTCTTTAAGTTTTTATCTTTTGAAGAATCAGGGTGTACTAGGAATGGTTCACAGAACTGATCGTTTAATTGAAATCATTCATTTAGCTAATCAGTATCGTTTAGAAGTGAAAAGACTTCGTTTGGTTTATCCAAAGGAAAATACGGATTCTAATTTAGTATTGATTGAGTTTCGTAAAAATGGGAAAACGGGATTAAAAATATTACCTCCACTATATGTACATCATTCAGATGGAACTTATACTAATGAAGTTTTGACTATGTTTGAGGAGAGTGAACATAATGGATCGAAATGAAGAAAAACAATTAATTAGGAAGTATGCTTTTCCATGTATGGCGGGTAAAGTACAAGTAACAGAAGATTTTTTTGGATTAAGTTCTAAAGATACGGTATCTGTTTTATATCGTTTAAAAAAGACGTTACTACCTGAGCATTATATAGTATATGATGGCTTACATAATGAATATCTTAAACAACTACGAAATGCTTATTATGGTAATTTAACTAGTGAACAAAGAGAAAGTTCTCATTTATTTGATTTTAATTTATATCCTTATGCCAGTAAGCGTGGGTTAATTAAGGAATTGAAGCAATTAAAATAAGAGGAATATCATGAGACAGAAAAGTTATGCGCAAGAAGAATCTATTTTGTATCTAATTCCTACGCCAATTGGAAATATGGAAGATATTACTTTGCGAGCTGTTCACTTATTAGAGCAAGTTGATTTTATTCTCTGTGAAGATACTAGAGTAACTAGAGAGTTATTAAATTATTTACATATAAAGAAAAGGTTAATTCACTGTGACGATCATAATGAAGAGCAGGTTAAACAGATGGTAGTAGAGCGTTTAAAAGATAAGGCGATAATTGGTTTAGTTACTGATCGGGGAACACCTATTATTAGTGATCCTGGGTATCGGGTTAGTCGATATGTAATTGAATCAGGTTTTCCTGTTGTTAGTTTACCTGGGGCGACAGCTTTTGTTCCGGCCCTTACAATGTCTGGGTTATCGCCCGCTCCCTTTTTGTTTTATGGTTTTCTAAACAGTAAAAAGGGAAAAAGAGAGCAAGAATTAACTACTTTAAAGAATTATCCTTGTACACTGATTTTTTACGAATCTCCTCATCGAATAGAAGATACTCTTCATTCTTTACTTGAAATACTAGGTGATCGAAAAGTGGCTTTATGTCGTGAGATAAGTAAAAAATATGAGGAAGTTATTCGTGGTACGATTACCGAAGTTTTAACTGTTGTTTCTGATTTAAAAGGTGAGATGGTTTTAGTGATAGATGGTAATCATGAACAAGAGGATTTTTCCATGTTATCTATATTAGAACATGTTAATTTATATATAGAGGATGGATTTACGGAGAAAGAAGCTATAAAAAAAGTAGCTCTTGAACGTGATTTACCTAAATCTGTTGTTTACCGCGAATATCATATTCAAAAGTAGGTTTATAGTTGAAAATTATTTCCCGGGAAATAATTTTTACTTGTTTTTGTAAAAAAGTAGGTAGGAGTGATTCTAAATGAAACTAATTGTTGGATTAGGCAATCCTGGTAAAGAGTACGAACATACTCGTCATAATGTTGGCTTTATGACTTTAGATACTTTCGCTAAAAAGGTTGGTTGTTCTATTTGTAAATCTAAGTTTTCTGGTTTATATGGCGAATGTTTTATTCATGGAGAAAAAGTAATTTTACTTAAACCTCAATCTTATATTAATTTAAGTGGCGAAGTTATTCGTCGATATGTAGATTTTTTTGATATTTCTACCTGCGATATTTTAATTATTCATGATGATTTAGATTTACCATTAGGAAATTTTAGAATCAAGAAAAAAGGTTCCCCAGCTGGTCATAATGGTTTAAAAAATATTGAATTACATTTAAAAACGCAGGAATATAAACGAATTAAAATTGGTATTTCTAATGATAAATCTATAGATACTAAAGATTATGTTTTGGGACGCTTATCAAAGGAAGATAGTCAACGTTTAGAAACTGTAATTGATACTGTTATGTTAGTTTTAGATGATTATTTTATTTTACCCTTTGATTCGTTAATGTCTAAATATAATACGAAAAATAAGAAATAGGTGATTACTTTGCGATTTTTTGATTCCATTATCCATTTGTCAGAGATTGATCGGATTGGCTTATCTGGATTAACAGATGAGCTTTTTGGCGTTTATGTTAATGATTTGATTTATCAGAAAAAGGAAAATTCTATTTTAGTAGTTGCTTCTTCTTTGTATGAAGCTAATCAATTATATAACGTAATTAGTAATTATTATGAGAGAACATTTCTATTTCCTATGGATGATTTCTTAACGAGTGAAGCTATTGCGGTTAGTCCTGATTTGATGGTTACTAGGTTGGAGACGATAAATAGTTTGCTCGATGATTCTAGACCAAGTGTTGTAGTTACCAATTTAATGGGATATCTACGTTATTTACCAACTGTAGAAGTTTATCAGTCACATATTTTATCTTTAAAACCAAATTTAGAAATTGAACCTCGCAAGTTAGCTAATCGATTAACGAATATGGGATACCATCGTGAATCTATTGTAACTAGGACTGGGGAATTTGCTGTTCGTGGTTTTGTTATCGATATTTTTCCTCTAGGTGAAAATCATCCAGTTCGTTTAGAGTTCTTTGGAGATATGATTGATTCTATTCGTTATTTTGATGAAGAGACTCAAAAGTCGATTTCCTCTATCTCTTCTTGTCAACTTTATCCTTATACAGACTTTTTGTTGGAGTCTTATCCTGAAGATACTATTTTTAAGCAGAAGTATTTAAAACAGTATTCAAATAAAGTAGTTTCTATTCTCTCTTATCTTCATCAACCAATTACTATTTATAAAGATTATCCACAACTTAAAATAAGTTATGAAATGACAGAAAAAGAGATTTTTCAATACCGAACTGAGAAAGATCAATCTTTTCATGATGAATATATGTTTTCTCTTAGTTCTTTAGTGCCAAAACATTTGATTCATTATCTAACAATTGATAATCTTTTAGAGGATCATTCCATTAAAATTCATTATTTTGAAAGCAAGGAAGTAATTCCTTTCCGCGAAAATATTGAAGCAATTAATGCTTTTCTTAAAGAACAGTTGTATTTGAATAAAACTATTGTTCTTTGTTTAAAAGATTTTCAAATTAAAAACTTTGTTAAAGAATTGACTGTTCCTTATGTACTAACAGATGAAGAAAATATTTTTCCAGATAAAGTGAATATTATTGTTAAAATAATTGGTAAAGGTTTTATTTATGCTAATTATGTTGTTTTATCTGATCAAGATTTATTTATCGCTACCACTTCGAAGAAAAAATATAAGACGCATTTTAAGTATGCCTCTAAGATTAAGGATATTAATAAGTTATTGGTTGGTGACTATGTTGTTCATCACGCACATGGTATTGGTATTTATCATGGTATACGGACTTTAAAAGTAGGCGATTTACTAAAGGATTATCTTGAGGTATTGTATGCTGATGGTGATAAGCTTTACATTCCTGTTGAAAAAATTGACTTGATTAGTAAGTATTCTGGAAAAGAGGGAATTGCTCCTAAGATAAATAAATTAGGAGGCTCAGATTGGAATCGGGTTAAAAATCGTGTTAGAAATAAAGTTCATGATATTGCAGATCAATTAATTAAGTTATATGCTCTTCGAGAAATGAAACAAGGATACGCTTTTCATCCTGATACTGATTTACAAGTAAAATTTGAAGATGCTTTTGAATATGTTGAGACAAGGGATCAGTTATTTGCAGTAGATCAGATTAAGAAGGATATGGAGTCTAATCACCCAATGGATCGGTTGTTATGTGGAGATGTTGGCTATGGTAAAACAGAAGTGGCTTTTCGGGCTATTTTTAAGGCTGTAATGGATTCAAAGCAAGTTTTATATCTTTGTCCAACGACGATTCTTTCTAATCAACAATATCAGAATGCAATAAAGAGATTTCACGGTTTTCCAGTTAATATTGCTTTACTTAATCGTTTTACGACGACTAAAGAGAAAAATGAAATATTGATTGGATTAAGAAACGGTACGATTGATGTTGTGTTTGGTACTCATCGACTACTTAGTCATGATATACAACCGAGAGATTTAGGTTTATTGATTATTGATGAAGAACAACGTTTTGGGGTTACTCATAAAGAGAAGATAAAGGAATATAAGAGCAATATTGACGTATTAACGCTTACTGCTACACCTATTCCTAGAACGTTACAGATGTCAATGATAGGAATTAGAAGTCTTTCCTTGATTGAAACTCCTCCTGTTGATCGTTACCCTATTCAAACTTATGTGATTGAAGAGAGTAGTCAAATAATTCAGGATGCGATTTATAAAGAATTATCTCGTGATGGCCAAGTTTTTCTTCTTTATAATCGCGTAGAATCTATTGAAGAAAAGGCCTATGAAATTCAAAAACTAGTTCCAGAAGCTCGAATTGTTTGTGCTCATGGTCAACTTTCAAAAGAAGAGTTGGAGTCTAGAATGTTTGATTTTATCAATCAAGAGTATGATATTCTTTTATGTACGACAATTATTGAAACAGGAATTGATATTCCTAATGTTAATACTTTAATTATTTTGGATGCTGATCGGTTTGGTCTTAGTCAGTTGTATCAAATTAGAGGCAGAGTTGGCAGAAGTAATAAAATAGCTTATGCTTATCTTATGTATCAACCTAGTAAAGTTTTAACTGAATCTGCGGTTAAGAGGTTGCATGCTATTCAAGATTTTACCGAATTAGGTAGTGGTTTTTCAATCGCAACAAGGGATCTTTCTATTCGAGGAGCCGGTGATATCCTAGGCAGTGAACAGGCCGGTTTTATTGATAGTGTAGGGATTGATCTTTATTTGAAAATTCTAAATGAAGAGATAGCTCGTTTAAAAGGAAATGCGGTAGAAGAAGAGTCTGATGAGAATTCTTCTAGTGTAAAAAATGATAAACCTTTATTGGACGTTTCTACTCATATTTCTGATCAATATACAGACGATGATAATTTAAAAATTGAAATTCATCGTATGATTAATCAGATCGATTCTTATGAGAAATTAGAAGAGATTAAGACTGAACTTGAAGATCGTTTTGGAAAAGTAAATGAAGATATATTAATCTATATGTATGAGGAATGGTTTGAAAAATTAGCTAAAAAATTGGAAATTGAGAAAGTAAATAAGACACTGAACTCTGTTGAATTGGTATTTAGCAAAGATATGACGAAAAAAATTGATGGTGAAAAGCTCTTTCGTGAAAGTTTTAAAATCAGTCCAATGTTTAGATTCAAATTATTATCTGATCATTTAATTGTTATTTTAGATCTTATTAAACTAGAGAAACATTATATATATTATTTAATTGATTTATTGAAACAGATGGTGTAGAGACTTTTGCTTGTAGAGAGATATAAAAATTATTAGGGAAAAATTAAAAAATTTATAGTAGTTAAAATGGCTATATGGTTAGTTCGTTTTAACTACTTTTTTTGAAACATTTGATATGCTAGAATATAGAAAAATTTAGAAATTTTAGTTTCATTAAGATAAAGATAATTTACATACTATTATTCCTAAACTTTAGAGATTAATAAAGATATATTTTGAAAATAAAAAATAGGATAGAATATTTATCTAAAAAAGATTAACTTGATATAAAAAATTAATAGTATCTGATGTTTTTTATTTAAAATCGAGTGTTTACTATTTTAATTAACATTATTTAAATTTTTTCAGGAATCACTTTGTTAGTAGTTGACATAATGTCCATTTTATAGTAGTATTATTACTTGCCAAGTGAGTGTGCATATTCAGGTAATGAAGAAAAAAGAAATACTGAAAAGTCTGAAAAGCTGCACAGGGGAAACCTACACGTTATAACACGGAGTCACTAGAGTGGTGGTTTCTGTGTTTTTGTTTGCAGGAAGCCACAAAATAATAAAGAAAGGAGAAGTACATTGTTAAATAATAGTTTAAAAGATACTTCGCTGTTGATTTTATTTGATTTTAATATGGTTCCTTATATTTTTGAATTAAAAAGAGATCAAGATAATGAAGAATTTTACTTATATTCTGAATCTCTTCATTTAGATGTTAAGAAAATATTTCTACAACCAGATTGTTTATTACAATTAAAAGATACTTTCCAAGTAGTTCATTTTAGAAATCAAGAAGATTTAACTAGAGCTAATATGGTTTCTAGTATATATATCGATCCAACTATTTTTGATACTTTAATAGAAGAAGATTTACTTGCCTATTCGACGACTTTTGCTTCTATGTATCATTTACCAGAAAATTCAGCTTGCGATTATCAAAAAAAGAAACGTTTGTATATGTATTCAAACAAATATCCTTTAGTATAAGGGTATTTTTTTGTTCGATTTTTCTTTTGTCATGAATTGACTATTTTTTTAGAACCTGTTATGATGAATACAATAAGGGTGAAGAAAAATGGATCATGATATTTTAAATATGTTTAAAGAAAAAAATAAAAACATCCTCATTAATAGCTTAAAATACGATATTGAAAAGAATATTACTTCTCTTTTAGAAACGATAATTAATATTTTTAATCATGAATTTGATGTTGGAATAAAAAATATTCGATCTATTTATGAAGATGGAGAGTATACGGGACGTTATCGCTTTGTTATCGATACCATTAATCAAATGAAGATGGATAGTTATCGTGAAATAGAGGTTCAATTAGAGAAGAAAAAGCTTTCTTTAGAAGAAAAGGTTAGTCAATTAGAATTTACTGAGGATATGATGAAGGAATATTATGATTTTGTATTAGAGACAACTAAACAATTAAAGGATCCATTTATTGAAAAAGCATTTTGTTCAGTTAAAGAAGAAGCTATGTGTTTATTTGAACGCAATGTGAAAAAAAATATATTACCAGAAAAACAAGAAATTACGTTAAAACGTATTCAAGATTATTTACAAAATCGGCTTTATGGTAAATTAGAGACTAAACTTCATATGGAGATTATGCTTCGGGATAATAATTTGATTAATAAAGCTAAAGAAGGCTATTTACGTTATCAAGAGATTTGTGCCAAGACTGAAGAAAAATTATAAATTTTATTTATTTTAGTATAATCTTTTTTAATCTTAGTAAGACTAATGATAGAAAGAAGGTTATATATGAAATCTACTGGAGTTATTCGTAGGATTGATGATTTAGGACGTATTGTTATTCCTAAGGAAATAAGAAAGAATTTGAAAATTAGGGAAGGAGATACGTTAGAGTTTTATATTAGTGGTAATGAAATTATTTTAAAGAAATTTTCTTTAATTAATGAATTTAGTGATATGGCAATTAAATTGGTGGAAATTAGTGATTATTTATTAAAGAAAAAGTTATTAATTACTGACCATGATAAGGTAATTGCTTGTTCTAAGGAGTTAGAAAAATACTATTTAAATAAGGAAATTACTTCTTTTGTGCAGGATAAGTGTATGGATCGTATGGATTATTTAGAAAATCAGGAGTCTTCTTTTTCTTTGGTTGATGATAAGAATGAGAATGGCTACTATATGATTAGTCCTGTTATTGTGGATAGCGATGTGTTAGGAGCGGTAATTTTATTTGATGATAATCCGTTGTCGGAACAAGAGAGATTGACCGTAAAGATGTTTAATGCATTTTTGACAAAAAATATTGAAGAGTAGAAATTTTTATGATATAATTTCTAGATATAAAAGTTTTGAAAGAAAGAGTCATATGGAATTTATGATAAGAGAGTCTCGGGTGGTGAAAGGAGATATAAAGGAAGTATGATAGATGGTTCTGGAACTGATAGATCGATAGGTAGGTTTATTCGTTATTCGCGTTAAGAAGTTAAGAGTATGGATATTGATTCATAAAGTAAGGTGGTACCGCGATTTTTTCGTCCTTATAGGCGAGAAAGTCGTTTTTTTATGGAGGGTGATGAAGAGCATGGCGCGATATTTTGAAAAGATTAGTTATGAACAATTTAAACGAGATATAAATGATGATAGTTCTTTATATCAAGAATACTCTTTACCACAAAGAGCAACCAAGAAAAGTGCTGGTTATGATGGAGAATCAGTAATTGATTTTGTTTTAGCTCCAGGCGAGATAAAGAAGATTCCCTTAGGTATTAAGGCTTGTATGAATCCTGATGAAGTACTATTGATGATGATTCGTAGTAGTCAAGGAATTCGTTCGCAGGTACGAATGTGTAACCAAGTTGGTGTCATTGATTCTGATTATTATAATAATATAGAAAATGAAGGACATATCTGGATATGTTTACAGAATTGTGGAGATACTGACTATGTAGTACATCGTAAAGATAAGATTTGTCAAATGATATTTATTAAATATTTAACGGTAGATGGTGAAGAAGAAGTTACTCGAAAAAGAGTGAATGGGTTTGGCTCTACCGATAGGAAAGAAGGGTAAAAAAATGGAAAAATATTATATTTCAACCGCAATTGCTTATACTTCTGGAAAACCTCATATTGGAAATACTTATGAGATTGTTTTAGCTGATGCGATTGCACGCTATAAAAGATTTAAAGGGTATGAAGTTTATTTTCAGACTGGTACTGATGAACACGGGGAAAAAATTCAACAGAAAGCAGAGCTAGCTGGTACTACACCGAAACAGTTTGTTGATGAAGTCGCAACTGAAATTAAAAGAATCTGGGATGTTATGAATACTAGTTATGATCGCTTTGTACGAACTACTAATCCACATCATGAAAGAATCGTTCAAAAGATATTTAAGAAAATGATGGATCAAGGGGATATTTATCTTGGAAAATATGAAGGGTGGTATTGTACACCTTGTGAGTCTTTCTTTACAGAAAGTCAATTAGTGGATGGTAAGTGTCCTGATTGTGGTAGAGAAGTAAATAGGAAGAGCGAGGAAGCTTATTTCTTTAGACTTTCTAAGTATCAAGATCGTTTAATTGAGTATATCGAAACTCATCCTGATTTTATTCAACCAGAATCTAGAAAAAATGAAATGTTGAATAACTTTTTGAAGCCAGGCTTACAAGATTTATGTGTATCTAGAACTTCTTTTGATTGGGGAATTCCAGTAGATTTTGATCCTAAGCATGTTGTTTATGTGTGGTTAGATGCGCTTACGAATTATATTACTAATATTGGTTATGATCCTGATGGCAGTACTGATGAGTTTAATAAATATTGGCCAGCTGATTTACATTTAATCGGTAAAGATATTATTCGTTTTCATACGATTTATTGGCCTTGCTTTTTAATGAGTTTAGATTTACCACTTCCTAAACAAGTATTTGGTCACCCATGGTTAATTGTGGGAGATGGAAAGATGAGTAAATCAAAAGGGAATGTTGTTTATGCTGATGATTTAGTTGAACATTTCGGTGTTGATGCTGTCCGCTATTATTTATTACATGAGATTCCTTTTAGTAGTGATGGTGTATTTACTTATGATTTATTAATTGAAAGAACCAATAGTGATTTAGCGAATATCTTAGGTAATTTGGTTAATCGGACGATTTCGATGGTACAGAAATATTTTGATGGTGAAGTAAGCAATCTACAAGTTAGCGAAGAAATTGATCAAGAGTTATTAGGAATGATTGATCAATTAGAGGATAAAGTAGAGGAGAAGATGGCAAAGTTAGAGATTGGGTCAGCTCTTGATGAAATATTTAATTTACTTCGTCGTAGTAATAAATATATTGATGAAACTTTGCCTTGGGCTTTAGCTAAAGATGAGACGAAAAAGACTCGCTTAGCTACGGTTTTATATCATTTATTAGAATCAATCCGTGTTTCTAGTTTATTTTTAGCGCCATTCTTACCAGATACGGCATTAAATATTCAAAAACAATTAAATACAACGTGTGATTCTAGAAAATTTGTTGACAATTTAGTTTATACGGTTTCTAAACCAGAGCCATTATTTTTAAGAATGGATAAAGAAAAAAAGCTACAAGAACTTGGACAATCTAGTCATTCTTAATCAAAATCCTATTTTGTAGGATTTTTTCTATGATAGAATAGTAGTTAAGAGGTGAAAATATGTTTATTGATACCCATTGTCATATCGATTCGACTGTATCAGGTGATGTATATCTAGAAAATGCTTATTCGGCTAATGTAAAAGGTCTTATTTTTTCTTTTTGTAATCATGATTGTTATCAAGTAGGGAAAGAATTTTTAGCTAAATATAAAGATGTTTTTGTATCTCTTGGTTTTCATCCGGAAGATGCGGATATCATTACGGATAAAGATTTACAGTGTTTAGATGAAGTGCTTCTTTCTTCTTCTAGAATTGTTGCGATTGGTGAGATAGGATTGGATTATTATTGGCGAAAGGA
Organism: uncultured bacterium; assembly: GCA_949296705.1. Classification (GTDB taxonomy): domain Bacteria; phylum Bacillota_I; class Bacilli_A; order RF39; family UBA660; genus Alloscybalousia. Next base: position 3,423 of record CASFOW010000035.1, on the reverse strand, counting down.
TAATAAAGAAAAACAGCGTGATTTGTTTCAAAAGCAATTAGATTTGGCGGTTAAACACCAGATGCCTGTTGTTATTCATTGTCGGGATGCGATTCAAGAACTTTATGATATTTTGTCTCAATATAAAGGTAAAGTAAAGGGAGTAATTCATTGTTTTAGCGGTAGTTATGAGATGGCTCGTGCTTTTATTGAGCTTGGTTTTGTGCTTGGAATAGGTGGTGTTCTTACTTTTAAAAATAGTAAGTTATATCAAGTTGTTGAAAAAATTCCTCTTTCTAGTATTGTTTTAGAGACAGATAGTCCTTATCTTACCCCAGAACCTCATCGCGGTGAAATGAATGAATCAAAGTATATTCCTTTAATTGCCGAAAAGATTGCTCAGATTAAAGGTGTTTCTCTTTCAGAGGTTGAAAAAATAACGACAGATAATGCGAAAAGGGTATTTGACTTACCGATTTAATTGTGTTATAGTAAAAACAGAATAGAAAAGTCGAAAGCGTAATAGGTGGGTTATGAAAAAATTTTATAAAGTAATTTTAAATCGGGCGTTTTTCGTTTTATTCTTTTTGCTTTTGTTAGTTGTTGTTGCGAGTGGTAATCATAAAACGAATAATTTTGTCAATAATATTAATGGTGTTCGTTCAATTGAAGCTATTCACATTGTTAGTAAATATGATAATCGAAATAATCAGTTAAAAGTTATTCCGGTTTCTAATATGAGTGAAGCACTTCAATATGGTCCTACTAATCCTATTTCTTTTGTAGGAGAAATGACGGCTTATCAAGCTAACTGTGCAGGTTGTTCAGGAAAAGTTGGTTGCCCACCTCGCCAAGATGTACGAAATAATAATATTTATTTTGAAGATGTTACTTATGGTACAGTTCGTATTTTAGCTGCTGATATGGCGATTCCATGTGGTAGTATTGTAAGAATTAGTAATGTTAGTTTTTCAACTGAACCAATTGTTGGAATAGTCTTAGATAGAGGTGGTGCAATTAAAGGAAATATTATGGATTTTCTTATTGCGGAGACGGATGACCCTAATGTAGTGGGTAGACAAAAGAATGTTCAATATGAAATTTTACGTTGGGGTTGGTAAGGAGTAGAAACCTACTTCTTTTTCTTTGTCAAGGATTAAAAAGATTATACTATTTTTATTGTTTGTCTAGTTTTCCTGTGGTATGATTAAAGTATATTAGAATGGCGCGGTGATTATATGGATACGGTCCGTAAGATTTTACATTTTTTATCTACTGTACTTTTGTATTCCCTTTTGATTATTGTTTTAATTATTGTTGTTTTTTTTGGCGCTTATGTTGTTGATCAAATGATTGGAATGAAAAATCATGAGGATCGCTCTCCTTTATTTGGGGTTTATGTGATTATTAGTCCTAGTATGGTACCAAATATCAATGTTTATGATGCGGTTGTGAGTATGCGTGTTCCGACCGAGAAGATTGAAATGTATGACATAATCACTTTTTTATCGAAAGACATTGATACGCATGGAACTCCTATTACTCATCGTGTAGTGGGAATTGTGGAAACCGAGGATGGAAAGATTGGCTATCGTACTAAAGGAGATAATAATAATGCTGAGGATAATGCCTTGATTATGGAAGATGAAGTAATTGGTAAAGTCTTATTTCGTATTCCAATGATTGGGTATGTACGTAGTTTTATTACTAGTAAGCTTGGGTGGCTGTTAATTGTTGTTTTACCTTGTGTTGGGGTGATTATTTATGATATCGGAAAATTAGTCGGTATAATTAATAATTCCAAAGCTAAGTCTGATGATAACGAGAAGGAAAATATAATTTAATTTCTCTTTTTTGTGATACAATATGAGTACTTTTGAAGAGGTGAAAAAAATGGAGAAGATTAAATTTAAGAAGAAATATGGTCAAAATTTTTTAAAAGATGATTCTATTCCTAAGAAAATAGTTCTTTATAGTGAGATTCCTGAGGATACTTTAGTGATAGAAATAGGACCTGGTGGCGGGGCATTGACGAGGGAATTAGCTCCTTGTTGTAAACAAGTGTTAGCTTATGAAATCGATGATTCCCTATCTTCTATTTTAAGAAATAATTTAAAGGATTACTCTAATATTGATATTATTTACGGAGATTTTTTGACTCGAAATGTTAAGGAGGATTTGAAAAAATATTCTTATTCTCATCTGTATGTCATTGCGAATCTTCCTTATTATATTACGACGCCGATTTTACTTAAATTGATCGAAGAACATATTTCGGTAGATAAAATTGTTGTTATGGTACAAAAAGAGGTTGGAATAAGGTTTAGCGCAGAACCTGGAAGCCGTGATTATAGTTCAATTACTGTATTTTTCCATTATTATTTTCAGTTAAAGAAGCTCTTTGATGTCAGTAAAAATTGTTTTGTTCCTAAACCCAATGTCGATAGTGTAGTTTTATCATTTACGAAGAAAGAAGAACAGTTACCGCTTAAGAATCAAGAACTTTTCTTTCAACTAGTACGTGATGCGTTTCAATATAAAAGAAAAACACTAAAAAATAATTTAAAGAAATATAATTTGAATATTATTGAACAGATACTTTCTCGTTATTCTTTAGATTTATCTGTACGCGCTGAAGCACTTCCTTTAGAAATTTTTGTGGAGTTAAGTAATGCGTTAGCTTAGAATATTAAATTTTTTTGCGATAGTTTGTATACTATCGTTTTTTTTGGCAAAATTAGGCATTTGCTATAGTTCTAATGAAAAAATATTAATAAATTATTAGTGTGAAGGGGGGAATTGAACAAAAAAATTTAAATAATAAAAATATTATAAAAAATGAATAGAAAGGATGAAATAGAGAATGAATGATGAATATGAATATATCGTAAATGCTTTTACGAAGGAAGGGGAAAATACAAATTTAGAGGTAAATAATTTAAATGTTACTTGTATTACTTCCCCAAATAATAATTTTGAGTTAGATAGTGATGGGAACTTAACGGTAAATAGTATTCATGCTGTAGAGGGAATTACTTCCTTTCAAGATATTTTGGATTTTATTTATCCAGTTGGTTCTATTTACTTAACTACGAATTTGATTAATCCACAAGTTACCTTTGGTGGTACTTGGGAACAAATTAAGGATCGGTTTTTACTGGCTTGTGGTGATGCTTATTTAAATGGGTCTATAGGTGGCGAAACCAATCATACTTTAACGATTAATGAAATGCTTAGTCATAATCATGCGACTATAGCTAATGGTAAATATGATGATACTAATTTTAGTGTAGCTGGTGGTTATAGGGACTTTCCAAAAATAAAATTACCAATTTGACAAAATAAAAACAACTTCGTAAACTGTTGTTAAGATAAAAAAAAATACAGTAAAGAAGTTGTTAATATGATTATAGCAGAAAAAATAAAAAAATGTTATAGTAATTT